>JAZRZQ010000115.1:0-23960 GCA_045601445.1 Eubacteriales bacterium
GGCTGTATCTCATCACGCGTCAGCGTGTATATCATCAGCTCCTTTGGGGCTGTATCTCATCACGCGTCAGCGTGTATATCATCAGCTCCTTTGGAGCTGTATCTCATCACGGCAAAGCCGTGTATTTTCCCTGCGGCTTGATGAGATGCAACACCGTGCAAGGAAGCTCTTCAGCACAGAGAAAGCCGCTCCCCGATCCGTTGGATGGGGAGCGGCTTTTTGCATATCAAGGGGGTAAGGGTCAGCGGCGGGAGAGGGTGAAGGAGAAGGTCTCCTCCTCTCCTTTTTTCAACACGTGGTGGCCGCCCTCGATATTGAGTCCGTTGACCAGACCGCACTGCGGCTCGATGCAGAGGAAGCCCTGCTTGCCGTCTGCATTAAAGAGAACCCAATGGTCAAAGTTTTCGGAAACGGTGAAGGCGAACTCATCGAGCGTGGCACGCGTGCCGCCCGAAAGAAAGAAGGTGTCGAAGGTTTCGGGCAGGGGCTCGGGGTCGATCGTCTCTCCGGTGGGGAGAAAGCGGTCGTCTCGGATATACTGCTTTTTCAGCGGAACGGAAAACTCCTTCGGCTCGGCAAAGGTTGCGTGGAAGCCGACGGTAAAGGGCATATTTTCCTTGGCTTGAAGGGTCATACGGCGGGTAAAGCCCTCCTCGGTGAGGGTGTCGGTCATCAGAATATCGAAGGAGAAGGGATAACGCTCGCCTCGGTTGCAAAAGCGAGCGGTAAGCTCGGTTTCGCTTTGGGAGAGGATCTCGTAGGGAGCATCGGCAAAAAAGCCGTGGTTATTGTTGTTGCGGGCAAGCTCGGTCACGGCGAGAGAATACTGCCTTCCCTCGAAGGAAAAGACGCCGTCTGCGGTGCGGTTGGCGGGCAGAATCAGCGGGAAGCCGTGCAGGCGGGGGCTCTTTTGGAGCGCTTCAAAATCGGCGGGGGTGCGGAGAAGCTCCTTGCCGCAGCAGGTCAAAGAGATCAGATTCATTCCGAAATGGGGAAGGATTTTGGCGACCCAATTTCCTTTTTTCAGTTCAATGGCGTTCATGGTTATACTCCTTGGTCGATAAATTCGGAAACGATTCCGTAATCGGCGTATTCAAAAATTTCAGCTTGGGGGTCGGGATTGATTGCGATCACACAGCCGGAGCGTTGCATTCCCGCAAGGTGATGCACAGCCCCCGAGATGCCGACGGCAAGATAGATGCGGGGTGCGACGGTCCTTCCCGTCAGCCCCACCTGCATCGGATAGGGACAAAAGCCGTTGTCAACCATTTTACGGGAGCAGCAAAGCTCTGCGCCGATGCGCTCGGCAAACGAGCGGACGGCATCGAGGCGATCGCGCACACCGTAGCCGGCGGCAAGTATGATCTCTCCCCCTCCCTTGGCGGTGCGAACCGTTGCCATCGCGGGGCGGGTGAGGCTTTGGATCTTGGCGATGCGACTGCCCGACAGAGCGGGGCGGATCATCATCAGATTGCCGTTTTCAACCTGAACGGCGGTCAGGTCGGCACAAAGGCCGATGCGAAGAAGGGCGGCCGTACGGGCGGCGGCCTCCTTAGAGGCGTCGTCGCTTGGCCACAGGACGGCATCGGGATCCTCGCGCAAGATTCTCTCCGCGATCTCTTCGGGATCGGAAAAGGGAATCGAAATCGGCTCGTCGCACACGGCTTCGGCAAATTCTCTCGGCTCGGGGCCGACGATCAGAACGCGGCCGAGCTTTTCCGTGCCCAAATGCGAAAGCTCCGCGGCGCGGGGCTGACGCTTCCCTTCCCGTTCGAGCAATTCCGTCAGATCGGAAAACGAAATCCATTGGCATTTTCGCTTGCCGGACCGGTTTTCAAAGCTCTCAAGAACCCTTGTGGGAGAGCCGACAAGCCCGATGCGGGCGGGGTCTGCCGAAAGATGCTCGGCGTCCCAAACGCTGACGCTTCCCGTGCGGGAAAAGAGGCTCGGCAAGCGAAGCTCACGCGTTCGCTCAAAGGTCAAAAGTGCGGGAAGGCTTGCCGTTACCTGCCCCGTCGAGCGGGTGGTGCAGGTGATCGCACTCGGCCCGATCGCGTCCACTCGCATCACGTTGGAGACCGAGGAGAGCGAGGCGAAGACCGAGAGCATCGGGCCGGTTTGACCCGTGTCTCCGATGAGGGTCTGCCTGCCGCAGAACACGAGATCGGGCTGAAGGGCGCGGACGGCAAGCGAGAGCGTATAGGCGGTGGCAAGCGTATCCGCTCCCGCGAAGCGAGAGTCGGAGAGAAGGATGGCCTCGGGCGCACCCAAACGGGTCAGGGACAAAAGAAAATCCTTGGCCGAGGCAGGGCCCATACTCAGAAGCGTAACCTCGGCTTGCGGGATGGACAGCGCCTCCTCCAACGCCGCGGCGTCAAAGGGAGAGAGCAATCCGTCGAGCCCTTGTCGGACGCAAACGACGATCTTCATTTACTTTTCACCCCGATAGATCGGAGCGAGCGCGTCGTGGATCTGCTTGTAGGTTTCGTATCCGCGGCGATACAGGGGGGTATTGTCAAAATTCGGCTCGGTCCATTCCTTTTCCTTCACGCAAAGGGAAACGGCCTGCTCGGCATCGGCAAAGACGCCTGCGGCCATTCCCGCGAGCATCGCTGAACCGAGGGAAGAGTCGCTGCTGACGGTGGTTTTCAGACGCAAGCCGAGCGCATCCGAGATCATCTGACGCCAGAGCGGGCCCTTGGTGCCGCCGCCGATGGCGGTAGCGCCGCCCTCGCACGAGATGCCCAGACGAGCCAGATACTCCTTGCAATCCAGCAAGGAGTACGCAACGCCCTCAAGCACGGCGCGGGTAAAGTGAGCCTTGGTGTGGTGCGAGCGTACCCCCGTAAAGCTGCCGCAGAGCATCGGGTCGGCGTAGGGGGTCAATTCGCCGTTGAGGTGAGGCAGGAAGATCAGCCCCTCCGAGCCGATGGGAAGAGCCGCTGCCGCTTCATCCAATTCGCGATAATCGCCGCCGAAGGTATCGCGATACCAACGGTAGGAAGCCGCGCAGGACTTGGTGGCGGTGCCGGGATACCAAAGCCCGTCGATGATGTGAGAATAGTTGACCAGATTTTGATCGGGATAGGGCTGATTCGTGATGACGCAGATGCGGCCCGCGGTCGCGAGCTTTAGCGTAACGTCACCCTCGTGAATCGCGCCCGAGGCAAATACCTCCATTACGGTATCCGTCGTTCCGCAAATGACGGGTGTTCCCGCCGTAAGGCCGGTCTCGGAAGCGGCCGCGGGCGTAACCGATCCGACCACGTCGGTCGGGCGGCAAAGCGGCGGCAGAACGCTCTCATCCAAGCCGACAAGAGCACAAAGCTCCTTGTCCCACGTCATCGTGTTGCAGTGAAAGAGCATACTGCCCTCGGCCTCGATGAAATCGGTACCGTAGACTCCCGTCAGAAAATAGCGGATATAGTCCTTTTCAAAAAAGACGTGGCGCGTTTTGGCAAACAGCTCAGGCTCGGCCCGACGCAGCCAAGCGATCTGCGGCAGAGTCCAGATGGTGGCAGGCTTGTGGAAGGTCTTTCGGAAGATCTCCTCACCGCACAGCTCCGTCAGCTCCGCCGCCTCCTTATGGCTTCGGCTGTCCGTCCAATGAATGGCGGGGCGAAGCGGGACGAAATTCTCGTCACAGCAAAGGAAGGTATGCGTGGCGGAGTCAAGCGCAACGGCAAGGATCTCGCTCGGGAGAACGGAACTTTTGGCAAGAATGGCGCGGCAGTTCAAGCAAAGCGCGCGAATCCAATCGGCGCTGTCCTGCTCGCAGGCGCCCGCCGAGGGATAGAGCGTGGGGTATTCTACGGTGTTTTCGCAGACGATATCCCCTTTTTCGTTGATGAGCGTGGCCTTCGAAGCACCGCCGCCGAAATCAATTCCCAAAAGATATTTCATAGTACGACCCTTTATTCAAAGAAGATTTGCGTATTCTCTCCCGAGATGCCCGCCACAACACCGCGTGCCTGCAGGCCCTCGTTGGCCTCGTGAGCGACGATCCACTTATTCTGACGGAACAGGAGCGGATCGGGCGTTTCCTTCTCCAAGGGCAGATTGGTGCGCTCGGGGAGAATGACGACACAGCCGAAGCCCTCCTCCTGTGCCTGACAGGGACAGAAGTGGAGCGTGGTGGAAAAGACCTCGATCAGAGTTCCCTCGGGAACGAAGAAGATCTCGAATTTCGAGGAGTCGATCTTGCCGTCGACAAGATCCCACAGATGACCGAGGATGAGTACGAATGGAGTGACGGCGTAGTTGATCTCGTTACAGAAATGCCACTCTGTGGCGTTGAGAAGACTGCTTCTGCCCCAGCAATAGCCGACCTCGAAGCCGAGCGTACCGTAAGCGGCCTCGCCGATGGCACGGGCGACGGGAACGGCCTCGAGGCTTGCCTCGGAAGCAAGATAGCTCGAGCCCGTCTCGGGCAGAGGGATCTGTTTGGCCGCGGCGGAAAGCGCTGTGCAGTCAAAGCCCTTGAGCACTCTGCCGTAGGTGGCAAATTCGGGATCAAAAACGGAGCGGATGGTTTTGCCGGGGTTGGCAAGACGAAGCTTTTGAATCATCTTACGCCTGCCATTTCTGCTCGGGATCGGGCGAGCTGCAAAGACCGCGCACCTCGCGGCAGCTCATCAGCCACAACAGATAGCCGGTGTAGCCGGGGGCAACCGTACCGGGGTGGTAAGCCTTGGGGATCTCCACGAAGTCTCCGTTTCTGGTGGTGTAGGCCTCGTCGATGAGACGGTCGGCGGAGTACACCTGCTGGATTCCGTAGCCGGTCTCCTTGTCAAACTCGAAGTAGTAGATCTCCTCGGCAAACTTTTCGGTTTCGTTGGTCTCGTCGTGCTTGTGGCCGGGGAAGCCCGTCCACTCGTTGCCCTTGATGTAGTTTTCACCGATGTAGACGTGGTTTCCTTCGAAACGCTCGTCCATCAGGAAGTGAACCTCGCGCTGGAAGCCGGGCTTGCCGAAGGTCTTGATGATGGCGTCGGAGGGCTTGACGATGTAGGGTGCGTAATACTGTTCCGCAGGGCAAGCGGTGATGGTGATGCGCACGTCGCTGACGGCACGCACGGTGAAGGCGGGGTTCTTGGGAAGGTAGATGACGGTGGCGGCGTTTTCGAACACGTTGTCACGATCGCCCGCACCGATAAACTCAAAGCCCTCTCCGACCACGTCGCATTTACCGGTCAGGATGGTCATACCGTATTCCCACGCTTCGGTGTTGCCTTCGTAGGTATTTCCCTTTTTCAGCATCAGCGTGTAGGCCTCCATCAGGTTGCAGGCGCTGTTTTTGGTTTCATAGATCTTGACGAAGCCTTCCTTGCTGTCGTCCCAATGTCTCTTAAAATTCATAACCTTTCTCCTTCAAAAATTCGTAGACGGTATCAAAATTCGGAACGCTCTCGCGCGCGCCGATGCCCGTACACTTGATGGCGGATACCGCGCTGGAAAAAATACAACAATGATACGGATCGTAGCCGCGCAGGACCGCGGCGGCAAACGCACCGTGGAACACGTCTCCCGAGCCGTTGGAATCGAGCACCTTCACGGGGAAGGCGGGATAGGGCGTGCAAACGGCGCCGTCATAAAGGACGCCGCCCTCCTTGCCGCGCGTAATGACGACAAGAGAAGGGTGATAGCGACTGTAAAGCTCCTTGGCCGCGGCCTTGGCATTGCTCTTTCCCGTATGGGCAAGCGCAAATTCCTCGGAAGGGATCATCAGATCCGTGAGCGCCAAAAGCGCTTCGACACCCTCGTAGAGACCGCCGCAATCGTAGAGCACCTTGGTTCCGTGTTCACGGGCGATTTCGGCCGCTTCGACGGCGGCGGAAAGCTCGTTTCCGTCGACCATGAGAAGATCGGCCTCGGCAATCGCCTTTTTTTGGCTTTCATCCAGCACCAGGGCGGGAAGATCGCCCTTGTCGAACACGCAGGTTCTCGTGGCGCTGTCTGCGGCCAGCCAAAGCACCGACTGAAACGAGCGGTAGCCCGACTCGATGCGTACCAGATCGGTGTTGACGCCGTATTTTTCGAAATCGGCCTTCAAAAAGACGCCGCCGTTATCATCGGACAAATTGCCGAGGAAGGCGGTTTGACAACCGAGCTTCTGCGCCGCGACCAGCCCCGTTGCTACGGGGCCGCCGCCTGCGGCCTTGGTCGAGCTTGCGCGGTTTTTGGTATCCTCCTTCGGAAAAGCGGGCAGGCGAAAGAGGGTATCCATCACGCAAGCGCCGATGCCGACGATTCTCATAAGCGAGCTGCCTTTCCGTCGGAGCCGACGAGCTTGATCTTGTTCAGCGCAAGGGCCTTGACGCTTTCGATGGCACTCTTCATAAAGATATCGACCGCCAAGGAGCGCTTGGGATCGGCCAGCGCGGCAGCGGTGCCGTCGGCAAAGGCACAGCAAACGTCCGTGCCGATGTTCATCTTGCGAACGCCTGCGGCGATCGCGGCCTTGACCTGATCGTCGGGGATGCCCGAGCCGCCGTGGAGAACCAGCGGAATGCCGCCGGTGGCCTCGCGGATGGCGCGGACGCGGTCGATGTCGAGGCGGGGGGTCTTTTTGTAGTGTCCGTGTGCATTGCCGATCAGCACGGCAAGGCAGGTAACGCCGGTCTTTTTGACAAAATACGCGGCCTGATCGGGATCGGTAAAGTCGCCCATCACGTCATCCGCCGCAGAGCCGACGTGGCCGATCTCGCCTTCGACGCCGATGCCCAGAACGCCGCAGGTTTGTACGACCTTACGGGTCAGCGCGACGTTTTCCTCCAGCTCGTAGTTCGAGCCGTCGATCATAATGCCGCTGGTGCCGAGGCGCAGAGCGATCTGCACCTCCTTTTCGCTCGGGCCGTGATCCAGATGATAGCAAACGGGAACAGAGGCGCGGTGAGCCGCCTCGAGGACGATGGGGCTGAGGAAATCCGCCGTCTTTTCATTGAAAAGACGGGGATAGACCTGAATGATAACGGGAGAGGATGCCTCCTCTGCCGCCGCGATGACACCCATCACGGTTTCCATATTATAAACGTTGAACGCAGGAACACAGTAGTTTCCTTTTTCCGCCATAGCAATTATGGTTTGCAGATTTACCAGCATATTCCGTCTCCTTACCCGAGAATGAGCTCTTCCAACGAAAGGATCTCAACCTCGTTTTGATCGATCTTTTTCAGCGCGGCGTATTCACCGACGCTTGCGGTGACAAGAGTGCTCTTGCCCGTTCTGACGGCGTCGGCAATGCGGCGCTTGGAGACCAGCTCGATGGTCTTGGGCGTGTATTTTGCCATCAGAAGATTGCCTGCCCAGACCGTCTCCTCGCATTTGAGGTGAAGCTCGTCAACGGTAGCGAAAGCACCGACAACCTCGCGAAGCTCCTCGGTTTCCTCGAGGTCACGGGCGAGCTGATAGGGATCCTGAATGGCAACGGTGCGCCTCTTTTGGCCGGAAAGCTTTCCGTCGCGAACGGCGGCGGCAAGGTAAGAGGTGAAGGTCAGCACCTCGGCCTTACCCTCGATGCCGTATTCGCGGGCGGTCTGCTTGATGGCCTTGGCATCGGCGGGATCAAAGACAACGACGGTCTTGTATTTGTCGAGCGCGGCACGGCAGGTGAGCATCGCCTGCTTGGTCTCGTTCGCCGCACCGATGAGAAAGTCCAGCTCTGCGCCGGAAGCGGGCTCGTCGGCCAGAACGGTAAACGCGGAGAGCTTCTCCATCACGGCGATGGCACGGGTGGCGTTGGCGGGAGCCTCAAAGCGGGCATCGGTGCCGAGGTAGAACAGAAGATCGGTCTTCTGTTCGTGGCGGGCGATGGCCTTTTTCAGATCGGGGCAGATCTCGGTCTTGCCGGCGGCATTCCCCTTCTCCAGACAGTTGGAAACCAGCGCAAGGATGGCCTCGGGGAGCTTGCCCTCCAAAGCGGCCTGCAGACGGGTGTGCTTCGTGAACATCACCGGATCCCAACCGGTGGTGCAATCGTGAACGCAAGCACCGCAGGTGGCACATTCGTAAATATTATCCATAATTTCGGTAAGGTCGATCGCGCCGCGATTGACCATCGAGATACCGAGTGCGCGGGCGCGGGCGGTGTTACGCTCCTGACCCGTAGCGTTTCCGACGGGGCAGATGTGGTGGCACATCCAGCAAAAGCGGCAAGAGTCAACGTGCTGCTTGCATTTTTCATTCATAATCATTCTTCTCTTCCCCCTTTTCTTACAGACCGAGCTTGAACGGGTTCATAATGCCGTTCGGGTCAAGCTGCTTTTTGAGGCCTTCGAATACCTGCATGGCAGGGCCGTACTGCTCCTTCATCAAGCGGCCGAGCTTGATGCCGACGCCGTGGTGGTCGTTGACCACGCCACCGTGCGCCAGAGCGGCACGGACACCGCAGGTCCAGACGGCCTGATGGAGACGGAGTGCCTCCACCGGATCCTGAGGAACGTCTTTTCCTTCGATGATAAAGCGGTCGTAGATCATCGAGCCCCACTCGTACCAATGCGAGAAGTGCGCGATGAACTTTGCCTGCGGGAAGTTCGTCTCGATGGCTTCCTTCATCGCCCAATAGATCTCCTCGATCTTGCCGTAGGGAGCAATGGTATCCATCGTACCGAACATCTGAGGGATGTCCATCATGTGACCGGGATAGAAGAAGGTGATCTTTTCCTTCCACCACTTTTCGCCGTATTCGCTGCCAAGGTCCTCGGCACCGTATTTGGCAAAGGTTTCCAGAAGGATCTTCTCCTCCACCTCAACCAGCGCGCTGCAGCCCTCGATGGCGACGTTCATAAACGCCCCCTTGCGCTCGACGCCGACGATCTTTTTAATCAGAGAAGAGGTCTCGGCCTCGTCGTACAGACGCATAACGGAAGGCTTGAACTTCTGAAGAAGCTCGCGGCTGGCCTTGAAGGCGCCGGACATATCCTGAAAGAGGAAGCCGCGGAAGCGTCTTTCCTCGGGCTGATCGAAAATGCGGATCTGCGCCTTGGTGATGACACCGAGCGTACCCTCGGAGCCGATGAAGATCTGGTTCAGATCGGGGCCTGCGGCGTGCTTGGGCGCAGAGGCGGTGTTGATGATGTCGCCGTTGGGAAGAACGACCTCCATCTGGAGAACCATATCGTCGATCTTGCCGTACTTGGTGGAGCAAACGCCGATACCGCGGTGAGCCAAGAAGCCGCCGACGGTCGAGCAGGTGAGCGAGGAAGGATAGTGCATCGTGGCCTTGCCAACCTCGTTGGCCGCCCACTCGATGTGCTTGTAGATCGCACCGGTTCCGCACTCGATATACATCCCCTCGGTGTTGACCTCGTAGATCTTGTTCATACGCTTGGTATCGAGGACGATACCGCCGCCGACGGGAATGGCGCCGCCCTGCGTGCCGCCGCCTGCGCCCCAAGTGGTCACGGGGATCTTATAGTAGTTGGCGATCTTCAAGACCTTGGAAACCTCGGTCGCGTTTTCGGGGCAAACGATAAAATCGGCCTCGGGCATACGGCAACCGCGGTCTGCCCACATACGGGACAGCCAATAATAGTCTACGCTGTGCGTCACCTTGTCGATGGCTCGGGTCGAACAGTTTTCTTTTCCGACGGCATCCTCCAATTCGGTCAGGATCATCGAAAAGAGAAATTCATTCATCTGATACTGCATCTTTCTTATCTCCTTATTTCTTGTCGGGTTTGGTTAGCGGATCTCGGTGTCAAGCTTCAAATTGGGAAAATACTTGCAAAACTCTTGAATTTCTTTTCTGTAATCGCCCTCGATCTCCACGAAGTGGTGAATGTACGGGCCGTCGATCAGGCGATCCTCGATCGCTTGCAGATCGTTAAACTCCGCCCAAAGGTAGGTTCCGCTGGTCTTGGGGCCGGTGGTGGTGGTGCAGACCAAGGGCAGGATCATATAATTGCCGCTTTCCTGATCGATGCGGGCGAGAGTGTAGGTGCCGTCCTTGGCACGGAACCACTCGCGCTGATTGACCAGTCTTGCTACGCTGTCAACGCCGTTCTTGGCCTTCTGGGAGAGCGGAAACACGCCGCAGTGCCAGAGCAGCTCGGCGTTCTTGTTTTCGGGGTGACGGACGGTAAATTCACCGAAGAGGGGCTTACCCTCGCCGAAGGTGGCGCTTTTCAAGAGGGCCATCGTCATAGCGGCGTGAATATCGGTCTCGCAGGCGCAGATATAGCCCATATCGTTGAGCATTCCGTAAACGGCGCAGGGGGCAAGACCGTCGAACATAATGGGGGTGGCAGTCCAGCACTCGGCGGTGAGGATGTCAAGATCGTATTCCTCGAAGAGGTGGCGGTACACGGCGCCCATGGTCGCCAGCGCAGTAAGCTTGGCGCTGCTGGCTTCGTCCATGGAGAAGTTCTTGGTAAAATAAGCCTCGTAGCCGCGGATCTCATCGGCATACAGCTCGGGAGCGGCCTTCATCTTCTGCTCGATGGTGGCAAAGTTCATCGGGATGATCTTGATGCCGAATTTTTCCATCAATTCGCCTTCGTTGCAAATCACGGAGAAAAAGGGCGTGGGACGGGGCCCGATCTGACCGATGCGAAGACCGGAGAAATTCTTAACCATACAGGCAACGCGCAAAAAGCGCTGAAAGCCCTCGGCAAACTCCTCGCTGTCAACGCGGCAGTTAGGCAGATGAGAGAACGGGATGCGGTAGCGCTGAAACTGACGGGAAACGCCGAACAGACCGCACTGCGAGTCGGTGGTACGGGTGCCGTCGGGCATATATTCCTCATCCAGCGGTGCGTAAAGCAAAACGGGCTTGCCGATTTCCTTTGCCAGATCGGCGGCGATCTCCTCGTTGCCGAAGTTTGCGTTGATGATGACGATCGCGTCGACCTTTTCCGCGCGAAAGCGCTCGGCAAACTCAGCGGCCGTGGCGTTGTCGAACATCAGACCGTTCGAGCCGAGATCCTCGGTGGTGACAAACGAAACCTTATCGTCGGCAAAATGCTCCTTGACGTAAGCGAGCGTATGCTCGGCGCGGCGCTCGGCAGAATCCCAGGCAAAGGGCATTCCGCTGGGGCGCTTGCTTAAATTGCGGCGCATCGGCGCAAGGCCGATCTTGATTTGATACTGAAACATATTTTTTCCTTTCTTTTCCTCCGATCGGCGGAAATGCAAATTCATAAAGCGCGAGGTAAATTCGGAAAAAAAGCCCCGTCAAAACGGGGCTTTTTTCTTCTTCCCCGCGGAAAGAAGCGTTACGCGTTTTCCGGCAAGAAGATCTTCTTCATATTGCGAAGACTGATCTCGGCAGATTCGAAGGGCTCGACGCGTCCGATATCGTCTTCGGCAACGAAGTTGGTGACGCCAAGGCGAAGAGCGGCCTCGGCAATTTCCTTCCAATGCATATTGCCGGTGCCGACGGGAGCGGAAGCACGGGCGATGCGCTCGAGAACGTCATCCTGCGGGGGAACCATCGTGTAGTCCTTGCAGTGGATGTAGCGCATTCTTCCCTTGAACATTTCAAGGGCGCGGGAAGGCTCCATACCGGCGCCGTTGAGCCAGAACAGGTCGGGCTGGAACATCACGTACTCGGGATCCGTCTCCTCAAGAAGGATGTCCATGCCGCGCTTATCGCCGAAGCGAAGCCACTCGAAGGCGTGGAAGTGATACATAAAATCAAGGCCGATGCCGCGAAGGAGCTTACCGCAATGGTTGAGGTGGCGGGCAAAGCTGTGATAGCCCTCCGCGCTCAGACGGTCCTCCTTACGGATGGAGTTGGTGCGGACCATATCGGTACCGAGAGCCTCTGCGTTGCGGGCGATCTGCTCGATCTGATCGGGAATGTCGTAAACGCCGCACATCGCGGAGTCAGCCTGCAGGCCGTGACGCTTGAGCTGAGCGGCAACCTCGATGGCGTTGGTAAACTTGGGGGGAGAGATCTGAACGGTCTTGTAGCCCATTTCGGCAACACGGCGGAAGGTTTCCTCCAGATCCTCGGGGGTCTGCATCGACTTGCGAAGCGTATACATGTGGACGGTAAGTCTGATCTCTTGATTCATGATTGATCTCCTTTTTGAATATTGGTATCAATGGATACTTCTTTACAAAGTCTTATTACGAAGTCCCTCAGCAAAGGGAAAGCTCGTCGTTTTCGGTGTAGCCGACGGGCAGGGGCTCGGGACGCTCTGCGGTGGTCTTCATCTGATAGGTCTTGCCGGTCTTGCAGCTTTCCTCCATACCGAGGGCAACCTCGAGGATGTGGGTGCAAACCTCGCCGTCGCAGCGAGCCTTTCTGCCTGCCAGACGGGCGTACATCGCTTCAGCCGCGCCGTAGCCTCGGAAGTTGCCGCCGAAGATGGCATAGGGAGAGGTGATGACACTTTCCACGCCCTTCTTATTGAACACGCGAACGGTGTTGTGGTACTGGTTGGGGTCACCCAGATCAATGTAGCCGTCGGTGCAGTAGATGTAGAAGTGATTCTGCAGGGGGCTTTCGGAGAAGATGGTGAACGAGCCCATCACGCCGCTTTCAAACAGAAGAGAGCCGGTCGCGGTGTTGGTGCTTTCGCAGATCATCGGTTCGCCGTAATGGGGGTTCTTGGGATGTCTGAACACACGGTTCTGATTGCGGATGGTGGTAAAGCCGTTGACGCTCTTGATCGGGCCGAGCAGGAAGACGAGCGCGGTCAGGTAGTAGGAGCCCATATCAAACAGAATGCCGCCGTTCTTGCAATAGGGGAAGCGCTTGGTGTCGCCGGTGAAGGATCTCTCGTGACGGTAGGAACGGCAAAGGAAGGCCTGCGCCATAACCGGCTCACCGATCATTCCGCTGTCAAGGATCTTTCTGGCAAGCTGGATTCCGGCGCCGAAATAGGTTTCGGGAGCGCCGCCGAAGAACAGTCCTTTTTCCTTGGCGATGGCCTGAAGCTCCTGAGCCTCTTCCACGCTGATGCAGATCATCTTTTCGCTGTAAACGCTCTTGCCTGCCAAAAGCGCCTGCTTGGCTACTTCATAGTGGGAAAGGGGGTAGGTGGTATTGACGATCAGTTCGATCTCGGGATCGGCAAAGATCTCCTCGTTGGTCATCTTCTTGATGCCGAATTCCTCCGCACGCTTTTCCGCACGCTCGTCGATCAAATCGGAGCAACCGACCAAGTCGATGATGTTGAGCTTGGAAAGGTTGACCAGATAGCATTTACTGATGACGCCACAGCCGATCAGCGCGGTTTTGATTTTTTTGAAAGTCATAACGATTCTCCTTCTTGAAGTTTGTGAATTCATTATAGCGCACTTTTTTCGGCAAGAAAATAGAAAATTTTGAAAATAGATGGACAATTCCGCAACCCTATGCTATAATTTCCCCACAAAAACAAGGGGGAAGATGGACGAAATGACACGTTACCTTACTTTCCAAGAGCTTTCCAACGAAATCTTTTTTGCGGAAAAAATCGAATGTCACCGTCAGAGCTGGCAGGACGGCACCGAATGGCTGGACTATTCCCGCACGCCGCGCTTTGCCAGCGGGATCTCGCTGATCTGTTCTCCCGTAACGGTCAAATACCGCCTCAACGACGGAACAAGGCTGGAAGCAAGCGAGGGAGATCTGGTCTTTTTGGGAAAATCGAGCCGCTACACCGTCACCTTTTACGGCGGCGGCAAGGACACCGATCTTTACACGGTCAATTTTATCCTGCGGGACAAAAACGGAGACGAGCTTCGCCTTTCCCGAGACGTGACGATCTTTCGCAACGCGGTGACGCAAAATCATTTGAGCATTGCCAGCGAATTGGCCGACGCCTATCTTTTTCCCCACAACCGCATCCGTCTGCAGGCGATGCTGTTGCGTCTGCTCGATTCCTTGGGCTCTTACTTCGAGCGACAGTCCGAAAACTACTACCCCATTCGTCACGGCGTTTTACTCCTGTGCAAGGAGTGGCGAAAAAACGAAAAGATCGGCCGATATGCCGAGGAATGCGGGATCAGCGAGCGCAAATTTTATTCCTATTTTAAGAAGTGGTCGGGAAAAAGCCCCGTCGATTACCGAAACGAGCTTCGCATCGCGGCGGCAAGATCGCGCCTGATCAGCACCAATCAGACCATCGCGCAGATCGCCTTCAAGGTCGGCTTTGACGATCCTTACTATTTCAGCCGCGTGTTCAAAAAGCTCACGGGCATCTCCCCTGCCGTCTATCGCAAGAACGGCGGCGAGATCAGCCCTGCCGCCGAAGAGGAGAAGAGCAATGAAAAAAGCTGAAATCTTTCGCGAGGGACTTCGCGACGGCATCCCCATCGCGCTGGGATATTTCGCCGTTTCGTTTTCTCTTGGCATTGCGGCCAAAAGTGCGGGGCTGAGCGTTTGGCAGGGAGCATTGGCAAGTCTTTTGAACAACGCCTCCGCCGGTGAATACGCAGCCTTTCTTCTCTTCGCCGCGGGTGCGCCTTACTACGAAATGGCGCTGATGACCCTGATCGCCAACGCGCGATATCTTTTGATGAGCTGTGCGCTCAGTCAGCGTATTTCGCCCGAGACGGGCCTTGTCCACCGATTGCTGATCGGATTCGGCGTTACGGACGAGATCTTCGGCATCTCCATTGCCCGCGAAGGCCGCACCGAGCCGTTTTATCACTACGGCGCAATGTGCGCGGCCCTGCCCGCGTGGGCGCTGGGGACAGCGCTCGGCATCCGAGCGGGTGAGATCCTGCCGATTCGGCTCGTCAGCGCACTTTCGGTTGCCCTTTACGGAATGTTTCTGGCAATCATCGTGCCGCCGGCACGAAAAAACAAGGTGATTCTCGTCTTGGTGCTGGTCAGCTTTGCCCTGAGCTATCTGACCGGAATCCTTCCCCTTTTCGACTCTCTGTCCGCAGGAACGCGAACGATCCTGCTGACGGCCCTCATCTCGGCGGCGGCCGCCGCCCTCTTTCCCGTAAAAGATCAGGAGGAACAGACCCGTGACGCATAACGTTTTCCTTTATATTCTTATTATGGCCGGCGTGACCTACCTGATCCGCACGCTCCCGCTGACGCTCATCCGAAGGCCGATCCGATCGCGTTTCTGGAGATCCTTCCTTTACTACGTGCCGTACGTGACGCTCGCGGTGATGACCTTTCCCGCCATCCTCGGTGCCGCCGCCACGCCCCTTGCGGGAGCGCTGGCACTTGGTGTCGGATGTCTGTTCGCCTGGCGCGGTGCGGGGCTGTTTCCCGTTGCCTGCCTTTGCTGTGCGTCCGTTTTCCTCTGCGAGCTTGTCACCCTATAGCCGAAAAAAGAGCCTCACGGCTCTTTTTTTGTTCGCGAACCAAGTCGCCTTGTAAAAAAAGCACAATGGAACGAATAAAATTTGTTGCACTTTCACAAATGCTTTGTTTTGTGCTGAAAAAAATCTTGTGTTTTTGAAAAATAATTGCCAAAAACGCTGGATTTTTCTTAAACTTTGCGGTAAAATGGATAAAAGAGCTTTGTTTTCTGACTTTAAAAAGTCCATATCACATTATTTTTTTCATTCCCCCCGCTTTCAATCTTTGTTATACTTCTAATTAAAGTAGGTTACTTATGAACTGCTACACCGAGCTTGAGATCGCTTCGTTCGAGCGGATCGCCTTTGCTCACAGTCTGGCCACCACGCAGTATCACTGCACCCTTGACAGCCACGGCTTCGGCATTTACGGCGAAGCACCGCAGGACGGCGGGGTTCTCGAGATCGGCTTTGTGGAGCAAAACCCGATCGTTCTGAAAAGCGAGGACGGAGAGTTTCTGATTGAGGAGAACTGCGTTTTCATTCTGCCTCCCTCCCGTCGCTTCACGGCAACCGCCCTCTCCCCCGAGCTTCACCGACATACGACGGCGGAATTTCTCATTCGCTGTCGCAGCGAAGCAAAGAGCAGCTATTCACCCCCGAGAGGAAAAACGGTGACACTGCCGCTGACCATCCCCCCCTCTCAGGCAAACACCGAGATCTTCTCTCACATCCGCGCGATCGCCTGTGCCAAAACGACGCAGTCCCACCGCTCCTATTTTGAGGAATGTGCGGATTTTATGAAGCTTGTCGGTCTGATCCTTTCGGCTCTGTCCGAGGCGGGAGGAAGTGATCCCATCTCTCCGGGAAACCGCCGCTACTGCGAGCGTGCCAAGGCCTTTATTTCCGAGCATATTGACCGCCGACTGACCGTGAGTGACGTGGCGGAAGCGGTGGGTGTCAGCAAGAACTATCTGACGAACGTGTTCAGCAGCAGCGAGGGCATTCCGTTGATGGAGTACGTCAACCGCAGAAAGCTCTCGTATATGATCGAGCTGATCCGCCGCTACGGCTATACGCTGGCGAGCGCGGGTGAGCACGTCGGCTTTACCGATGCCAATTATATCAGCCGAATTTTCAAGCGATACTACGGAATGACGCTGACCGAATACAAGCAAAGCAAAATTCAACCTGCCGCCGCGCGGCAGAACGAAAAGGAGGAATAGCCGTGTTTGCCATTCAAAACGCAACCCTGGTCCTGCGCGACCATCTGATCCCCGATGCCGTGATCCTCTGTGAAAACGGAAGGATCGTGGACTTCGGAAGAAAGCTTCCCATTCCCGAGGGTGCCGAGGTGCTCGACGCCAAGGGAGAATACGTCGGCCCCGGTCTGGTCGACATTCACACACACGCCGCCGGCGGAACCTGGTTCTACGAGGATCCCAAGACCGCAGGCAAGATCGTGCTCGATCACGGTGTAACCACGGTGCTTCCCGTCGTTTACTTCAACCGCAACAAGCAGCAATTCCTGCAGGACACCAAGACCATCCAGAGCGCCGTTGCCAAGGGAGAGCTTCCCAACTTCGGCGGCTTCTATATGGAAGGGCCTTATATGAACCCGAAATTCGGCGCGGACCGCGAGAGCAATCCGTGGCAAGGGCCGATTCGCAGCGAGGACTACCTCGATCTGATCCGTCAAGGCGGCAAGGACGTGCGCGTATGGGCGCTGGCACCCGAGCGCGAGCACATCGAGGATTTCGTGGTGGACTGCAAAAAGGAAAACCCCTCGGTGGTCTTTACGGTAGCACACTCCGAGGCCACGCCCGAGGACATTGACAAATTGATGCCCTACGGCCTGAAGATCGGCACCCACCACACCAACGCCACGGGTACGCTTCAGAAATACCCCGAATGCCGTACGCCTTGCGTAGACGAGACGGTTCACTACAACCGCGAGATCTACGCCGAGCTCATCTCCGACTCGCGCGGCATCCACGTTGACCCTT
Organism: Eubacteriales bacterium; assembly: GCA_045601445.1. Taxonomy (GTDB): domain Bacteria; phylum Bacillota; class Clostridia; order Oscillospirales; family SIG627; genus RGIG5579. Next base: position 17,202 of record JAZRZQ010000115.1, read on the forward strand.
ATATTCAAAGACTGACCCGCAAGATCAAGGGAGACGATCGCATCATTCTGATCTCGGACGCTTGCGTGTTCGACGGCCCGATCCCCGACGGCTACGACGGAGTAACCGACCTCTGCTTCGACTTTGCGGGCGAGATCGCCGGTTCGAAGCTGACGCTTGACGTTGCCTGCCGCAACTTTATGGTGCATACGGGCGCTTCCATCTGCGACATTTTCCGTTTGGCCTCCCTGAACCCCGCCACCGCCGTCGGCTTGACGGATCGCGGCGAGATCCGCAAAGGTGCCAAGGCAGACCTGATCGTCTGCAACCACAAGATGAACGTGCTGAACGTCGTTTTGGACGGAAAGCAGGTTCGCTGAAACAGGATATCTGACCGAGCATCGGTCCGGATCAAATATAAAAAACCGAAAGGAAACAATGAAATGAAAGACTTTATCGTCGATCCCGCAACCAAGTTCGATTTTGAGCCTCACGAATTTGTCCCCTTCAAGGACAAAAAGGTCTGTGAGTACGTTCGCAGCCTGAGCGGCACCGATCTGGAAAAGAGAGAGCCCTGGTGGCACCCCGAATTCAACGTCAAGGTTATGATGAACCCCCATCCCGTTCTCATCGCAACCCTCTTCTCCCGTCTGAAGGCCGCTTCCGAAGCAGGAAAATCCTTCACGATGATCCTCGGCAACCCCGAGCCCGACACCTACATCCCGCTCGCACAGCTCATCAACTACTTCCAGGTTGACTGCTCCAAGGTTCACCTGGTTGCAGAGGCCGAATGGGCCGATCAGGACGGCAACATCGCTCCGATCACCTACGAGGCAGGCTTTGCTCACTCCATGATTAAGTACTTCTACTATCAGGTAGACGAGAAGCTGCGTATGGCGATGGAGAACGTTCACTTCCCCACCAACGCCAACATCAAGGATTACTCCAAGATCATTGACGACATCACCGAGGGAACCGGTGCGGACATCGCCTCCACCTCTCCCGGATGGGCAGGCCACATGGCGTTTGTTGATCCCATTCCCGAATTCATCGGAAGCGGCGACATCGAAGAGTGGCTCAACCAGCCCGCACAGATCGTTACCCTGCACCCGATGACCATTATGCAGAACTCGCTGAACGGTACCTTCGGCCAGTCCGGTGACATTGCCAACGTTCCGCCCAAGGCTGCTACCATCGGCCCGCTCGACGTGATGCGCGCCAAGGAAAGAATCGAAGTACACGCTCTGGCTACCTGCGGTACTTTCTCCTCCTGGCAGAGAATGACCTCCCGTCTTTGCACCCACGGCCCGATCACTCCTTATCTGCCCAGCACCATGCTGCAGACCAAGAAGACTCAGGTCTACATCAGCGAAGAGCTCGCCGCTCCCTTCGAATGCTGGGAGAAGGTTGGCTACTAAGAGAAAGCCTTTACAGCAAAAAACGCCTTTCCTCGGAGAGGCGTTTTTCTTTTTTGGTGAAACGAAACAATACTTTTTCAAAGGAAACCGACATTTTTTTGCAAAAAAACAGCAATTTTTTATTGCAAGTACGGCCGGATGGTGCTATAATATTTTCAGTTTTTCCGAATCCAATTTATAAGGAGATTCCAAAATATGAAAAAGCTCTATGAAGGCAAAACCAAAAACGTTCTTCTGGATGAAGAGACCGGCATCGTCCATCTTTTCTTCAAGGACTCTATGACCGGCGAAAACGGTGTATTCGATCCCGGCTCCAACACCGTTGGCGGAAGCGTGGAAGGAAAGGGCAAGATCGGCCTTGAGATTTCCAATTACTTCTTTGAACTGATGGAGAAGAACGGCATTCCCACCCACTACCTCGGCGGTGACGTTTCCCAAGGCTTGATGAAGGTTCGCAATCTGACCGTTCCCCGTCTTGAGTTCGTTTTGCGCTACTTCACGGCAGGCAGTATGTGCCGCCGCTTCGAATTGGAGGAAGGGCTCGTATTCGATCCGCCCTATGCTGAGGTCACGCTGAAAAGCGACGAGCAGGGCGACCCGCTCATCAGCGAGAGAATCTGTCTGATGAAGGGCATTCTTTCCGAAGGACAGTACGACGAGGCGCTGGACATTACCGTGCGCGTCGGCGAGGTTCTGAAAAAGGAATTGGCAAGTCTTGGCCTGACGCTGATCGACTTTAAGATCGAGGTCGGCTACGACGAAAACGGTAAGATCTACGTGGCAGACGAGATCACGCCCGACATCTGGCGCGTGCGTGACGAAAACGGCAACATCCCCAACCAGCTCGACTGCTCGAGAATGCTCATCGAAAAGCTCCGCAAGCAAAAATAAGCGATCCGATCGGCGCGTCTGCGTTCAAGCAGGCGCGCTGTTTTTTCGCTTCAGAAAACAGCCAAAAAGCGGGAAAACGCTTGACTTTGCCGGATGGAATTGATAAACTGAAAAAAACGCGCTTTCAAAGCCAAATCTAAGGAGAGACAATATGAAATTCTTTCACGTTTACGACAGCGAAAGCTTCGAGGGTCTGGTGAAGAACAACTTCATCAACGAGGACACGGGATTTAAGATCCAGCACGTATTCGCCATGCCCGGCAAGATCAAGTTCAACGAGGTTGCGGCCAAGGGCACCTTCCTTTACAATATGATAAAAGAAGGAAACCATCCTTTTTACGTTGACCGTCTCACAGGCGGACTGAAGTATCACCCCTACGCCTTTGACAAGGCGCTGATCCGCGAATACCGCGAGATCCTCGGGCAGTGGTTTCTCGGCTTCCAGCTCCACGAGCTGGCAGGCAACCGCAGAAACGACTGGGATCGCATTGAGGCCTGCACCGGCAAGGACGGCTATGCCGGCGACGTGGAGGCAATCGAAAAGGCGCTGCTCCACCCCGAATCGGCCGCACCCGACGGATTTCCCGTTTACCGTCTGACGCAGGGCTCTCCCGCAGAATACGCCGGCAAGAAGATCCCGCTGTACTCGGTCGAGGAGTACCGCCGCGATCTGGAATGGATCATCAGCAAGCGTCAGGAAGAGACGGACGGAATGATCGTTTCCTGCGACAGTGGCTGTCAGCTTACCTGGCTTGAAAACAGGCTGGGCGTCAAGACCTTCCTGCCCGAGGTGGGCTGTCAGATTCCGGGTATGCGAATCGAGGTCGCGCTGGCAAGAGGTATGGCCAAGGCTTACCACAAAAAGTGGGGTACTTATTACGAGTGCTGGAAGAGAGCGGACAACAAGTACACCCAGCCCGTTTACAACAACCACCCCTTCAACGAATGGCACTTCAGACAGTCCCAATTTGCCGACGACTTTACCACGGGCGGCCAAAACGGCGGCTCTTCCCGCCTGCTCCAGAGAAGAATTTATTACTACTCTCTGATGAGCGGTGCCGAGCTGTTCGGTGAAGAGTGGGGTCTTAACTGCAGTTATACGGATATGCACAGCTTCGAGCTTTCGCCGTATGGCCTGCTCAAGAAGCAGTTTATCGAATTTGCCCGCGGACACAAGAGAGTGAAGGCCAAGGTCCCCTTTGCCATCGTTCTGCCGCTGGACTACGACTCCGTTTCGCAGGGTAGCTGCTGTTCGCCGAGCGATTACGATACGCCGGTGACCTCTTATATGTCGGCACATCCCACGCCCGCACAGGGAGCGCGCATCGGCAAGATCCAGAACGTTCTGAAATTCATTTACCGCAGAGACCTCAATGCCGTTTACGGAAACGAGGGCCACACGATGCAAAACTCCCGTTTCGGTGACCTCTTTGACATTCTCTACGCCGACGCGCCCGTCGAAGCCTTTGAGAAGTACGACCTTCTGATCGATGCCGATCCCGACCGTGTCTTTGAGCTGAAGATGAAGGATCGCTTCCCCGTGATTTCCGGAAGCGACCGCGAAAAAATGGAGCAGGTGATCCGCGCCAAGGAAAAGGAGCTGCTCCCCATCACGGTGGACTCCCTGCATTGGCTTTTGTCCGAGGATGAAAACGGCAGATATCTGACCGTGTTCAACAACGAAGGCAACACCCGCACCGTGGCAAACGGCGACGAGGTCGATCACGCTGCCGACGCTACCACCTTGATTCACACCAAGAAGGGCGTGGAGCTGAAGGTGCTTTACGCCTCCTCCGACGCAGTGAAGCTCAATCGCGTGGCAGACGGCGAGTATTCCCTCTTCGTTCCCGCGACGGATCTGGTGATTTTCCAATATTAAGCACACAAAAAAGTGCCATCCCAAAACAGGATGGCACTTTTTTGATGAAAACAAGGCTCGGCGAAGAGCTTACTCGTCGAGCTTCGAGGTGCAGTGCGCACAGCGGGTTGCTTCGATGGCGATTTCGCTCTTGCAATAAGGGCAGACCTTGGTCGTGGGCGCTTTGGGCGCTTCGGCCTCCTTTTTCTTGCCCAGATCGTGCAGCTTGTTGATGGCCTTGACCAGCGCGAAGATCACGGCGGCCATAATCAGGAAATTGAGAACGGCAGTCACGAACGAGCCATAGGCAAACACGGTAGCACCGGCGGCCTTGGCCTCAGCAAGAGACAGATAGGTCGTGCCGGCCTCGACACCGTCGGCCAACTTGAGAACGAGAAACTGATCGACAAAGTTGACGCCGCCCGTTGCCAGACCGACGAAAGGCATAATCAGATCGTCAATGAGGGATTTGACAATGGATTGAAATGCGCCGCCGATGATGACACCGACTGCCAGATCAATCACGTTGCCGCGGAGGATGAATTTTTTAAATTCTGCCAAAGTTTTTTTCATAATTGTCTTCCTTCTTTCCTTTCCGAGTCATCCGAAACGGATGGTACTGTTTATATCATATCACAGATGCTTTGTTTTTTCAACCGCTTTCGACCACTTTCGTAGTTTTTATATTTTTGCAAAAAAATCTCAATTTCTCTTGACAAACAAACATCGTTGTGGTAACATTATTCGTGCGCGAGAAAAGAGCGCGCCATATTGCCGAATAGTGTAACGGTTAGCACGACAGACTCTGACTCTGTTTGTCTGGGTTCAAATCCTAGTTCGGCAGCCAAAAAATCCAACTCGTAAGAGTTGGATTTTTCATTTGTGCCGTCAGGCACAACATCGTTTGCGTGGCACACGCAACATCATTTGACCGTCAGGTCAACATCATTGCCGTTTGCGGCACAAATGAACGAGGTTGTGCTTCGCACAAATGATGTTGCAACAAGTTGCAAATGATGTGATGCTTCGCATCAATGATGTTGCGCTTCGCGCAAACGGGGCGGTAGTTGTTTGTTTAGTTCGTTGATTGATAATTGATTATTAACCGAAAGCATGGTATAATTGGATTTGGAAGGTGGTGTGGTTATGAAAGAGGATAAGCTCGGTGATCTGTCTATGGAATTATCCGTAGAAGTTTTGAAGCTGACAAAAGAGTTACGTTCAAAGCACGAAACCGTTATCTCAAATCAAATCGGCAGAAGCGCGACAAGTATTTGCGCCAATATTGCCGAAAGCAAATATGCTCATAGCCGTGCCGATTTTATTGCAAAGCTTGAAATCGCACTCAAAGAAACAAACGAAACGAGCAAATGGCTTGAAATGCTTTGGAGAAGCGAATATATAGATGAAGCAAAACATAAGGCTCTTGAAAAGAATTGCTCGACCATAAGATTCTTGCTTGTTCGGTCTATTCAAACCGCAAAACAAAACGCTAACAAATAATTTTCAAAAACTTTTCTTGAAAAAAGCTGTTAGAGGATTATTACAGTTGGCTTGATAGCAGACGGAAATGATGAAAGGCGGTGAATTTGTGGAACATTATAAATCTCAAATCATCGATTTTATAGAGGGGAGAACTTCCCCCGAAACATTCTATGTTTGGTTTGAATCCAACCCGCAGGTGTTAGATTGGCTGCAAAGTATGATTCCCGAAGGCAAAACTATACGTGACGGGGTTGAAGTAAAAATAGATTATTTCTTAAAGAATCTTCCGCAATCAAAGCAAGATGAAATATATGCAGCGTATCAAAGCCTATGCGAAGTTATAGATATCGATCGAGCAAAGAAACTTGTTGATTTACTATGCGAACTTGACGCCAAAGCAATACGGTTTACCAATGATACCAACGCAGAATTGTTCACCAGCGATATGAATCTTTTGTTATACAATTTCAAAAACGTGTTGGATAATCCAAGCAAATACAGACCTTCTTATGTGCAACATATGTGTGAATCCGTAAAAAGTTTTTTTGAGAGGGAATATACTACCGTGCAAGAGGTTCCCTATAATGTAAAGACGCTATATTTCCATAATAAAACGCGTAGCAAACTGTGGACATACGTCAATATTCAATCGTGGTTACATGAGCTTATGACAGAAATCTATCCCGATGAATCCATAGAGGAAGATGGATCTCTTCAGGAAAAAGCATCGTTTATGATGGATGTGTGTCCCGAATATATTGAAGGACACGAAATCGACGAGGCGGGTATTATCGAGGCTATTATAGAGCAAGTTCCCGAAGCTTTGCCAAAAGCAAAGAGAAAAAAGCAGATTAAAGAGCTTATCAAAAAAGAATTTCATATTGAGGGATCGAAATATCCTCGGTGGGTACAAGGTGGAGAATGGCCTGTTTCAAAAAGCGGAAAACCAATGCGCTTTGTAGAGCAAAAACGAGAAAAGGGCAAGGAATATGCAGAAATGCTTTATACGCAGTTTTTCTTTGAAGATGTGGAAACGGGTGAAATTCGCGTAATTGATCAATTCACTTGATATGTCATCTAAAACGGTCACCAAGTCAAGACCACCGGTTGAACCGGTGGCTTGCACAG
>JAZRZQ010000116.1:0-7257 GCA_045601445.1 Eubacteriales bacterium
CGTCATTGTGGAGTGCGCAACTGATAACCGTAACCGTACCAGCGCCGATTTGCGTCATTACTTCGATAAGTTTGGCGGCAACCTCGGTACGACCGGCTGTGTTTCGTATCTGTTCAGCGATAAAGGTATTATTCTCATCGACGCCGAGGGCGTTGACGAGGACGCTATTATGGAAGCTGCGCTGGAAGCGGGCGCGGAGGACATCGGCCTTGAGGAAGACACCTTTGAGGTTCTGACTCCTCCCGCTGACCTTTACACCGTAAAAGACGCCCTCGAGGCTGCAGGTTACACCGTCCTTTCGACGGAAGAAGCTAAAATTCCCTCTACTTACGTCAACCTTTCCGATGAAGAGTCCGTCATTAAGATGCAGAAATTGATCGATGCGCTGGACGACAACGAGGACGTTCAGAACTATTGGCATAACTGGGAAAACGAATGAGAAAGGACGCTCAAAAGCGCACGAATTCTTACTATGCGGAGGGAGTAATCTCTGTTCTTTCCGTATTACAGAATCACTCTCGCCCGATGGAAGAAATCTTCTGTCTGCCGACGGTGAAAAAGGACGACCGCCAATTTGTGCGTCTGTTATCGCTTGCTCGCAAGGAGAAGATTCCCGTTTCGGTTTCCACGCAGGAGTTTTTCGATGCCGTTACCACCGGCCACACACACGGAGGCGTGATCGCCTCGGTCGGAGAGAGAGCGATGATTTCGCCTCGTGAGGTTTTTTTGAGATCGACGGGCTTCGTTTTTATGATCTGCGGCATTGAAGATCCTTTTAATTTTGGCTGTGCGATCCGTTCCTGCTATGCCGCAGGCGCGGACGGAATGATCCTGACCCCGCGAAATTGGCTCAGCGCCGCAGGCGTTACCATTCGCTCTTCCGCAGGAACGAGCGAAGCGATCAACTGCGCGATTGCAGAAGATTCCACCGAGCTTCTTTCTCTTGCCAAGGAAATGGGCTTTCAAGTCGTATGTGCCAGTGAAAGAGATTCCGTTCCGCTGTTTTCCGCACCGCTGAAAAAGCCGATCTTTCTCATTGTCGGTGGGGAAAAGCGCGGAATTTCCCGTGTTTTTTTGGATGGGGCTGATCTCAAGATCCGCATTCCCTACGGCAGGGCCTTTCGCGGCTCCTTGACTGCTTCGGCTGCCGCGGCTGTGTGTGCGTTTGAGATCCAGCGCCGCAGTATGGATGCTTCGTTTCAGGAGAAATCACTATGAATCCGATCGTTGAACGCTTGCTTCAAATTTTGCTGTCCTTACCGGCAGTGCTTTTGGCCATCACCGCGCACGAGGCGGCGCACGGTTATGCCGCGTATCGACTCGGTGATCCGACCGCCAAGCTTCAAGGAAGACTGTCTATGAATCCTTTGCGTCATCTTGATCCGATCGGCTTCGTTGCACTCATTCTGTTTCGCTTCGGCTGGGCAAAGCCCGTCGGTGTCGATTCTCGCTACCTGAAAAATCCCAAAAGAGATATGGCGATCATTTCGCTTGCCGGCCCGATTTCCAATTTTATCCTTGCTTTTATCGGTGTCTTTTTGCTTGGCCTGTATCTGACCTTTTTGGCACCGATCCTGACCGCAAAGCTTCCGCAGCTTTCCGTCGTCCTCTATCTCATCCTTTACGAAGTGGTTCTTGTCAATCTCGGTCTCGGTGTGTTCAATCTCGTGCCCATCCCGCCCCTTGACGGTTCCAAAATTTTGTATTCCTTCTTGCCCAACCGCATTTTGTATCGCATCCTTCCTTATGAGAGATACTGTTCCTTGGCTCTTGTCATTCTCCTTTGGCTCGGTGTTCTTTCCGTGCCGATTTCTTACGTTTCCTCTTTTATTGAAGGTGTGTTCGTTTGGTTTTGGTCACTTATCTTTCCCGCTCTTTAAAAATTGATTTGGAGTGTTTTGATTTATGGCATCCGATCAGCTTAAATTTAAGCTTGAGATTTTCGACGGCCCGCTTGATTTGCTGTTAGCATTGATCTCAAAACAAAAAATCAATATTTACGACATTCCCATTGCTTCCATTCTGGATCAGTATCTGGAGTATATGGAACTGTGTCAGATGTATAATGCAGAGCTTTCGAGTGAATTTATCGTGATGGCCTGCGAGCTTTTGTATATCAAATCAAAAATGCTCCTTCCTGCCGATGACCAGGACGAGGATCCACGAGAGGATCTGGTTCGCTCCCTGATTGAATACTCTGAGGTCAAGCGTGCCGCCGAGTATTTATCCGAGCGTGAAAAAATCTATTATCATCGCTATTACCCCACGCCGCAAGAACCGATCGTTAAGGTGCAAATGCTTCAAACGGATTCAAACCTTCTTTGGGAGGCCTTCCGAGAGCTTCGCACGGCACTTCGAGAAGACCGCGAAAGAAAAAAGAAGGAAGACGTACAAAGCATTTTTTCGGCTAAGGTCACACCGGTTGAATCTAAGGTCGTGTTCGTTCTTCGCCGTATGGTCAAGGCTTTTCCTCGCGGAAACAGCGTTTCGTTTCGCGCTATGATCCGGGAGCAGGGCGACCGCACGGATTGCGTTGCCACCTTCCTTGCCATTTTGGAGCTCATTCAAAGTGGCAGAGTTCGCTTTGAAAAATCGGACGGCGATTATATTATGAGCCTCAATTTGGAAAAGAAAGGAGCGTAGGCTATGGAGTATTCTCTGCAATACGTCAGCTATGATAAGGAGTATCTTGTCAATGCGCTCGAAGCCATCCTTTTTGCAGGCGGCGATCCCGTGCCGCTGGAGCGATTGGCCTTGATCTTTGATATCACAAAGGTTGAGGTGTCTCTGGTTGCCGAGGCACTTGAAAAGCGGCTTGCTCAAAAGGACTCCTCTTTTGAATTGGTTCGTCTTGCCGACTCGCTTCAGCTTTGTACAAAAAAAGAATACGCTCAGCCCGTGCAGAAGTTCCTTGAGATCAAGCGTACCGCTCCCATTTCCAAAGCGGCACTCGAGGCTCTATCCATCGTGGCGTATAAACAGCCCGTCACCAAGACCTACATTGAGCAGGTTCGCGGGGTCGATTGCTCCGGCATCATCGCCACCCTCATCCAGCGTGAGCTGATCGAGGAGTGCGGTCGTCTGGATGCACCCGGCCGTCCGATCTTATATCAGACCACGCCAAACTTCTTGCGTTGCTTCGGATTATCCAGCCTTGAGGAGCTTCCCGGCGAAACCTCTGTTCAGCTACGAATTGATTCCGAGCCTCCGACGGAAGAATGACGGTTCTTTGGATCATCCTTGCTCTGATCTCTTTCCTGCTTTTTCTTTTGTTTCTTAACGTGCATTTGATTTTTATATACGATCAGCACGCAACGGTCACCCTACGCATCCTCTTTCTTCGCTTTGATGCGATGAAGCTTTTTCGGAGCTTAACCGAGCAAAAGAAAGGCGACGAGAAAAAAGAGCCGACTGCTCCCAAGGATCAGCAAAACAGAAAGGCAGATCCCGTCGGATTTGCCAAGTTTTTATCTCATATCACAAGAATTATCGCTTTGGCGGTCAAAGAGCATTTTTCGAAAATGAAGATCAATTTGAAACGCCTTCAAATTTCGATCGGTACTGATGATGCCGCTAAGACGGCCTTGCTTTGCGGCGGTGTCATTCAAGTGGCCAATGTCTTGTGCGAATTACTCAGGCGCTTTTCCCGTTTCCGATGTGATAATCGCAACCTTTCCGTTTCGCCTGACTTTACCTCTGAGCAAAGTCGCTTTTCCATTCATTTGGATCTCTCATCCAAGCCGATCCATATTATCGGAGTGCTTCTCCGTTCATATTTCAGATTTTTTGAAAGAGAGGAAGTTCAGAATGCAAGAAATACCACTCAAACAGGTCATTGATGCCTCCTTGGAGAATATTCGCAAGGTACTTGATGCTGACGCGGTTGTCGGCACGCCCATCTCGCTTCCCGACGGTACGACCATCATTCCGATCTCAAAGGTAAGCTGTGGCTTTACCTCCGGCGGTGTTGATTTTGACAGTAAACTCAATCCCCGTCGCGACGTTCCTCATTTCGGCGGCGGTAACGGCGCGGGAATGTCGATCACTCCCTTGACCTTTCTGATCGTTCGCAACGGGGAGGTTCGCTTGATGAACGTGAACGGAACGAATGCCTCGTCCGACAGCGCTATCGTTAATACGATCTCCGATTTTGTGGATAAGTCGCCGGCTATCATTGAAAAGATTAAATCCTATTTTAAAAAGGATAAGAGGGAAGAGACACAGCCCGTGGAGCAAGCGGCCGCCGAAAACGTCGCGGATGCTGCCAAAACAAGCGCTGAGTAACGAATGAATATAAATCCTCCGACATACAATCCAATAAGGATGTTTGGGAGGAAATATATGAAACAGGGTTGCGTTCGTCTTATTTCTGCGTTACTATTTGCACTGGTTTTACTTCGAAGTGTTGCCATGCTACCGGTCTTGGCATCGGATGATGGCTCGGTGTCGGTGTCTGCTTCCGTTTCGGCGCAGAGTTATTGCTTGATGGATGCCGACAGCGGCGAGATTCTTTCTTCCGTCGGGGAAGATAAGCCTCTTCCGATGGCGAGCACCACCAAATTGATGACCTGCCTTCTTGCATTGGAGAAGGCGAGTCTTTCGGATGTTGTTTCGATTCACCCGACCGCAGTTGGCACTGAGGGATCTTCCGTTTACCTGACAAAAGGGGAGAGCCTTTCGATGGAAAATCTTCTGTATGCCTTGATGCTCGAAAGTGCGAACGATGCCGCGGTTGCGATTGCCTTGCACCTGTCAGCATCCATCGCTGAATTTTCGGAGCTAATGAACGAGAAGGCGCGTGAAATCGGGATGGTAAACACGACGTTTCAAAACCCGCACGGGCTCCCTGCCGAAAATCACAAGTCAACGGCAAAGGATCTTGCGATTTTGATGTCTGAGGCACTGAAAAATCCGGCTTTTTGCGAGATCATCGCGACGCAAACCAAAACCATTCCTGCGCCAAACGGTGCATCAAGATTTCTGTCCAATCACAATCGCCTGCTTCGCTCGTATGAGGCTTGCATCGGCGGTAAGACCGGTTTTACCAAGGCCGCGGGCAGATGCCTCGTCACGGCTGCGGAACAGAATCACAAAAAATTGGTTTGCGCAACGCTTGCCGCGCCCGACGATTGGAATGACCATCAGGAGCTGTATGAATACGGCTTTTCCCTCTATAGCCCTGTCTCGATTTGCGAGGCCGCAAGTCTAAAGTTCACCGTCCCCGTCGTCGGAGGCACACGTTCTGACTTGCCCGTTGTCAACATTGATTCCGTTTCACTGTTGCTGAGGAAGGATCAGCACGTCGAAACGGTGGTTGAATTGCCACGCTTTCTTTATGCTCCGATTCTAATGGAGGGGCAAGCACTCGGGGAAGCCGTATTTTACCAAAACGGACGCGAAGTTAAAAGAATTCCGCTTGTTGCCACCGAAACCGTTGCGGCAAGGGAAGTAAAATTAAGCCTATTGGAAAAGATTCGGAATTGGTTCCGAAGGTAAAAAGTATGGAAGAAATCAGAATTCAAAAATATCTTGCCGACTGCGGCGTGATGAGCCGACGCAAAGCGGAGGAAGAGATCACAAAAGGCGCTGTCTCGATCAACGGCCATCCTGCCTTGATCGGACAAAAGGTTCGACCGGGCCGTGATTTTGTCACCTATTTGGGCAAGACGGTTGTCAAAAACGATAAAAAGATTTATTTGAAGCTCAATAAGCCGCGCGGCTACGTTTCCACCATGTCGGATGAAAAGGGGAGAAAGTGCCTCGCCGATCTGGTGAAAAACGTGCCGGAGCGCGTTTATCCCATCGGCAGACTTGATCTCGATTCGGAGGGACTGATCCTGATGACCAACGACGGCGAGCTTGCCAATGCTATGATGCATCCTCGCTCCGAGATCGAAAAGGTGTACGTCGTTAAGGTTCGCACCGTTCCCACCGACGAGCAGATGCGAAAGCTCAATGCCTCGATGGAAATCGACGGATATACCATCCGCCCCTGTCGCGTTTCCTGCCCCGAGCCTGTCATTCCCACAAAGCTTCGCTTTATTCTGACCGAGGGCAGAAATCGTCAGATCCGAAAGATGTGTGAGAAGGTCGGCCTTGAGGTAACCAGATTAAAGCGCATTGCCGAGGGTAAGGTTCAACTCGGATCGCTTCGCTCCGGTACTTGGGAAGAATTGGAAGGAAAGGAATTGAGCGCACTTCTCGCGCTGAAGCAAAATGATTCATTTAGCACCCTTTGAGTCGCTTGCCGAGCATCAGAATTATTGCCGTATGGCAAACGTGCCCTTTGAAGATGGCGCCGTCGGCTTCAAGATCTTCTCCGATGAAGAAGAAAAAGCGCTTTGTCAGCTCAAATTCGTCGGATCGGCGGCATACGTTTTAAATTTGTGCGCAATTCAAGAAAAAATTTCGGTCGAAACCCTTGCCAACGTCTTTGTCAGTGTGGTAGAATTTCTAAGGCGTGTTGAGGTCGATTCGATCGTGTATCCCATTCAGTCAAAAAATGACGTTACGATCGCTGAGGCGCTTGGCTTTGATCGCATCACGGAGTCGATGTACGTGTTCGATTTCGTGTCGGATGAGCCTTGCGAAAACGAAGGCTGTAGTTGTCACGATCACAAGCATAACCATGAACGCTAAATTTGGGGCCGTCAAGGTTTCGACGGGGTTTAGGAAGCAGAATAAGCGGGTAGAGTCGCAGACACTCTTCAAAACTGCAAATTAAAATTAAACGCTAACGATAGAGTAGCTCTCGCTGCCTAATTAGGCGGCCATCCGACCGAAGAGGACCGCGAATTCGGATTCGGGTGTCACATCAGCGGTGAACGTGCATCGAGCAAAGCTTTGAGCTTGGTCATGTAAGTATGAAGCTACCTTGACAGACGGTTTGTCGTTGAACCCCTGCTGAGGGAATCTGAATCATCGACTGCACCCGGAGAAGGTTTTGTGAAACAAATTTCGGACAGGGGTTCGATTCCCCTCGGCTCCACCAGAAAAAAGCATCGACTTTGTCGGTGCTTTTTTCAACTAAATCCACCCTTGCGGGTGGGTGAAATCGCCTGTTGCGATGAAATCCAACTTCGTTGGGTGAAATTCGCCTCGACGGCGAGTGGGTGGATTTAATTTCATCTGAGGCAAAGCCGAAGATTTCATCAGCGTTAGCTGATTTCATCCTTGCATCAGCAAGGATTTCATTAAATCTATTATGATATTTGCAGAGGCGATTAATAACCGATGCGAAACGATCCTCGAAAGAAA
>JAZRZQ010000117.1:0-42152 GCA_045601445.1 Eubacteriales bacterium
CTACACCATCCGTCTGGTCTCCGAGATCGTTTCCTCCAACGGTTCGACCTCGCAGGGCTCCATCTGCGGCTCTACGCTCGCTCTGATGGATGCCGGTGTTCCGATCAAGGCGCCCGTTGCGGGCATCTCCTGCGGACTCATCACCGAGGGTGACAAGTGGGATACCATGATCGACATTCAGGGCTTGGAAGACTTCTTCGGCGATATGGACTTTAAGGTAGCAGGTACCCACGAGGGTATCACCGCGATCCAGATGGACCTTAAGATCGACGGTCTGACCCCCGAGATCATCAAGCAGGCGCTTGAAACCACCCACAAGGCAAGACTGTATATCCTTGACGAGGTGATGCTCAAGGCGATCGACAAGCCCAGAGAAGACGTTTCCGAATTTGCCCCCAAGATGATCTCCATGAAGATCAAGGTGGACAAGATCCGCGAGGTCATCGGTACGGGCGGCAAGGTCATCCAGAAGATCTGTGCCGACACCGGCGCCAAGATCGACATTGAGGATGACGGAAGCCTGTTCATCTCCGCCGTCAACCGCGACGCCGCTTACGCCGCCAAGAAGATCGTCGAGGGCATCGTATTCGAGCCCGAGGTCGGCATGGTGTTCGACAACTGCACCGTAACCCGTCTGATGACCTTCGGTGCGTTCGTTGAGTTCGCCCCCGGCAAGGAAGGCCTCGTTCACATCTCCAAGCTCGACAAGAAGAGAGTGGAAAAGGTAGAGGACGTTTGCAAGGTCGGCGACAAGATGAAGGTCAAGCTCATTGAGATCGACGACAAGGGTCGCATCAACCTGTCCCGCAAGGACGCCATGGATGAGGAATAATCCGAATCCCGATTTTGCTTGTTTTATCAGCGGAAGAAAGCTTTTCTTCCGCTGATTCTTTTTTGCCCAAAAAAAGCCGAAGCGCTCTCTTTCGCGTCGCCGCGCGAGCCTGCAAACACAAGACAAAAAGAAAAAAGGCAGTTTTGTTAGGGTCGTACAGTTAAGGATAGTAAGAGAGCGAATATTTTTCGCTCTCTTTTTTCTTGACTTTTTATGCCAAAAATGATATCATTATATCAAGATATAATGATATCATTGGAGGTGTCGTTTTGAAATTGTCTAATGAGGCTGAAAATAAAATGTATCGAACAAAACAGGTTCAGTTTAGAATGAACCCCAAAATATTCAACCAATTAAAATCAACCATAGTGTTTGATGAAAAGATGCATAGTATGGCTGACTTATTTAATGAAGCGGCAAAGAAATATTTAGAAGAAAAGGGTGTGAAAATAGATGGCTAAAAAAGAAGTTAAAACAGATTTATGGGTATGGGAACTTTTGAAGCAAGCCGATATTAGTCTTGATGCACAAGGGAGCACAATACTTGAAATTGATAATGCACTAAAGACTGCATCCAAAAAAGGCACCGGAAGAGTAGGCTTTCCCGAATATGTGGGTGTTGTCAAAGATTATCTTTTAGTTATCGAGGACAAAGCAGACTTATCAAAGCATATCAAACTTGACAATGGTGGAGTTATCAGTCAGGAAGTAGGAGCAGTTACCGATTATGCTGTTAATGGCGCATTGTTTTACGGTAAGCACCTTGCAGAGCATACAAGCTACAAAAAAATCATAGCGTTTGGTGTTTCGGGCGATGAGAAAAAACACAAAATTTCTCCAGTGTATATAGATGAAACAGATTTTTACAGAGAACTTCCGGAAGTAGAGTCTTTTATATCGTTTAATAAGGAAAACATAGACGAGTATTTTGTTCGTGAGATTTTAAAGGAAGATACAGATACTGAAAAAGAAACTGCCGAAATTTTAAAAGACGCAGCAACTTTACACGAAGATTTGAGAAATTACGGTAATCTTAAAGATACGGATAAGCCACTTATCGTTTCCGGTATATTGCTTGCTCTTAGAGAGATTGAGTTCAAAAATTTTGCCATTGATGAATTAACTGGTGATGATATAAAAACCGATGGCGATAAAATTTATAGAGCGATATCCGATAACTTGCAAAGAGCTAATGTGGCGCCTGAAGTAAAAAAGCAAAAACTTTTATCTCAGTTCTCTTTAGTAAAAGATACTGCAAAGCTTAATGAAATTGAGCCCAAACTACAAAAAACACCGTTAAAGCATTTTACTGAGTTTTTATATGATAAAATGTATCGTTCCATTCGTTATAGTAAGAGCGCCGAAGATTATCTTGGAAGATTTTACGGCGAGTTTATGAGTTATTCGGGCGGAGACGGACAGACACTTGGCATTGTTTTAACACCAAAGCACATAACAGAACTCTTCTGCGATTTGGTAGATATCAAACCAACGGATACTGTTTTTGACCCTTGTTGTGGTACAGCAGGGTTCTTAATTGCTGCCATGCACAAAATGCTAAAACAAGCAAAAACTGACCCCGAAAAGCGAAATATCAGACAAAAGCAACTGCATGGCATTGAACTTCAACCCTATATGTTTACGATAGCAACTACAAATATGATTTTAAGAGGCGACGGCAAGAGCAATCTTATAGACACCGACTTTTTGAAGATGAACCCTAATCAATTACAGTTAAAGGGTGCCACCGTTGGCTTTATGAACCCACCATACTCACAAGGAAGCAAGGCAAACCCCGATTTGTACGAGATAGCATTCACAGAGCATTTGCTAAAATCATTAACTGTTGGAGCAAGATGTGCTGTTATTGTTCCTCAGTCTGCTATGACTGGAAAGAGTAGGGATGAGCAAGCGGTTAAGGAAAACATTTTAAAACATCACACGCTTGAGGGTGTTATTTCTTTGAGCAAAGATACCTTTTATGGAGTAGGTACCGTTCCGTGCATTGCAGTATTTACGGCGGGGATACCTCACGAAAAAGATAAAATCTGCAAGTTTATCAACTTTGAAAATGATGGTTATAAGGTGTCGCCGCATATTGGCTTAGTTGAAACAGAGTCAGCAAAAGACAAAAAAGCACACCTGTTATCGGTGTGGCGTGAAGAAATGGAAGCAGAAAGTAAATTCTGTGTATACACAACAGTAGAAGATACAGATGAATGGTTGCATAGTTTTTACTATTTTAATGATGAAATACCCACCGAGGCGGACTTTGAAAAGACAATCGGAGACTATTTGACTTTTGAGTTCTCTATGGTTATGCAAGGACGAGAATATCTGTTCAAGGAGGACAGCGACAATGCTCGATCTTAATGACAGAGAATGGAAAGCGTTCAAGGTAAAGGATATATTTTTAATAGAAAAATGCAAATGTTCAAGTGTATCTACACTCAAACCAGGTGATTTTCCTTATGTGGGTGCAACCAACAGAAACAATGGCATAATGTCATTTGTTGAAAAAAAGGATAAATGGACAACAAAAGGAAATTGTATTGTTTTTATTTGTGATGGTCAAGGGTCGGTAGGATATTCGATATATAAAAAAGAAGATTTTATTGGTTCGACAACATTAAAGGTCGGCAGAAGCGAACATCTAAACAGATACACTGCGCAATTTTTAGTTAGCGCATTGGATAAAAATAGACCAATGTATAGTTACGGATATAAGCGCAATGAAAACAGATTGTCAAATGAAAGCATTATGTTACCTACGGCAAAAAATGGACAGCCAGATTATGCCTTTATGGAGCAGTATGTTAGGGAAATAGAAAACAAGCTTAAAAAAGATTACATTGATTTTATCAATGCGGAACTTTACATACCACCGATACCTCTTGTAGAAAAGAAATGGAAAGAATTCTTTATCTCAGATATATGTTATATATCTTCAGGTCGAGATATATATGATAGTGAAAGAGAAGAAGGAGAGGTTCCCTATATTACATCAACGGCATCTAACAACGGCGTAAAGTATTATGTGTCAAATACAAATGAAACGCTAGAAGAAAATGCTATCTCAGTCAATCGAAACGGAAGTGTCGGATATTCTTTTTATCATAAATATAAAGCACTATACTCTAACGATTGCCGAAAATTAAAGCTCAAACAATGCCGCAATGAGTTTGTCGCCCTGTTCATCACAAATCAAATCACTCAGCAAAAAGACAAATACAACTACGGCTATAAAATGGGTACCGGTAGACTAAAAAAGCAAATGATAATGTTGCCGATAACCAACGATGGAAGCCCTGACTATAATTATATGGAGCAGTACATTAAAGCAATTATGTTCGATAAGTATAAAAAATATCTCGAATATCTAAACTGTCTCATACCGTAGCAAGCAGGGAAAATGTACGGCACATTTTCCAAATCTTTAGGATATCCTAAAACCTTATATAACAAAAAGCAGAAACAAAATTTGTTTCTGCTTTTTCAATTACTGTCCTTTAGAGTACAGTCCATATGTGCGGGTATTTTTCTTTTATTTCGGTTACTGTTTCTTGACACAGGCTATTAAAACGGCTTTTACTCCCGAAAAGAAATGTATCGACTTGTTTCTCCACAATCAGTTTCTCAATCATCTCATAAAGTTTTGATTTCAGTCCTTCGGTTTCATTTATCGTTCTATGACCAAAAAAGCAGGCAGTATTTTCAATAGACATCATCCACCTCTCCCTTCATAGCGCAAATGCACTGTGAATTTCACATTTTCTCTTATCATTATAATTTTGCTCCAAATATTAGTCAAGTGCTCTATAGCGAATACGGTCAAGCAAACAAGGAAAAAGTATAATTATGTGTAGAGGGGTGGTGGCTATTGAATGGGTAAACAGATAGGTTTTAAGAATAGAGATCGCTTTATTCAGTTAGGAATTGCGATTGCCGCACTACGCAAAATGCGCGGCATGTCACAGGAGCAACTTGCCGAGAAATCGAATGTCAGCCGTTCACATATTAGCGCGATTGAAGCACCGGGCTTGGTTCGTCCGTTCTCTTTAGATGTATTTTTTAATATTGCAGATGCTTTAGAAGTAGACCCTGCAGATTTGATTAACGCAGCGATGTTCCCTGATAAGATTCTGAAAAACAAAAAATAATTTGTAGACGAAAAAAACTCTGCTGAAATTCAGCAGAGTTTTTCTGGCGTATTTGATTGGTTTGTCTTATCTCCATAATTTTTCTATGTATGGTTTAAGGGACAAGAAAACCGTCCCCTTGTTGAGTACCCATGGATCGGTAGGATTTTTGACTGCTTCAGCAACGCTGACAACGACAACCGATTCAACGGCGCATCAAAAACCTTTTTTATACCGTTTTTTATATAATTTAAAACGGCTGAGAATCGTAAAAGCTGTTATGAAAAATCCGGTCGAAATCACCGACACGACTGTTCCAAGAACGGGAAGGGGAATCACAACCCCAACATAAGGGAAAACAAAAAACAGAACGGTGAGAACGAAAATGTCTATTTTAAAAGCAAACGCCAAAAAATATGCGATTTCCTCTATGATCGCCAACAACACAAAGACCGTCAGAATGCCCTTCCCTTCTTGAGAAAAAAAGTCGAGAAGTTCCTTTTTAAATGAGAATTTATGATTCACGTCAAGAGAGATTTCGTGTTCCTTGTTCTTTTTTGCCGTATGAAAAAAATAAAATGACAGTGCAAAGAAAAAAGAAACTACAACAGCTGCTAAAACACTTCTTTGAGCAAATGTCCAATCTTCTGTTGAAGCAATTAGCAAAAATGAAGTAAAAATATAGAGAGCACATGTCAATAAACCGGACTTAACAAAAACAATTAGATAGTGTAAAAAACGGTTTGATTTGAAAAAACCAAAAATATTATCTTTTTTCATAAAAACGCCTCCTCATTTTAAAGCATTTCACTTATCGTTGGATTTGACCTTGATATTTCTTTCTTGTTTCACCTTTATTTTAGATCAGATTTTGATGCCGTCATCCTCTACAAGTTCGTGGGAACAAGGAGTGACAGGGGCGGCGGGGGCGGCAGGGGCGGGGGCAAGACACAGAACCGTCACCGTGTCCCCGGTAACGAATCTTTGTCAAGAATTACGCGACAAGAAAACCGTCCCCCTTGTGTTCGGCGGAATGATATAACTTGATTTTTTGCTTGAATTAAAAGAAATCTTCTGGGATCGAATCTGTAATCAGGTATTTTGTTACTTCCTTCTCATCCGAATCATAGTCAACCGTATCAAGCCAAAGTATTACGTAGCAATCGCCTTTTTCCGCTCTCACCTCGAAACAAACAGGAAGTCCGTCTTCTTCTCCTTCTGATTTGCGCCCTAAACACTTGAATTCTAATATTTCTCCAATTTGCGCTTTAAGATCTTCGCTCTCTGCAAAATAAGGTCTTGCATCATCTTCGAAGCGCTTATTAGAACCATAAATAAGAACAAGAGGAGACACAATCGATACAATTATTAACAGAGCTACATAAACAATAATTGAAATGATCAAAATTCGTTTTGTTTTTTTAGTGATTTTGATACACCTCCACTTGCTCTAAAATCGTATAACCATAAGGAATCCACTCATCCTCTGTCTTTTGAAAGTGAACCGTAATACGGTATTCCGCATCGTATGTCTCAACCGCGTAAACAATATGAAGTCCGTTCTCATCTTCAATTTCTTTTTCAAAGGTTCTTGCCGCAACGTAGCGAACTTCACCGATTTCCTCTTTCAGCTCTTCACTCATGTGCAAATAATCCGTTGCAGCACCGTCCTCGGGATCATAACGGATGTTACGATAAAGCGAAATGACCGCTGCAACAAACGCCGCATAGCATAAAAGCACCACGACAACGATCTTTAAAACCTTTTGTTTTTTACTCATCAAATAATACCCCAATATACTGATTCACGTCGATGCCGATTGAGAAATCTCCCCCAACAGATACAAGATTATTTTAGATCAGATTCTCCCGCTTGACAAGGGTTTGGAGCAAAGTTGAGGAAAGGTGTGGCGCATTTCTCCGTTTGCAACAAAAATGAGAGAGGTTTTTTGTGATATCATACAAAAGTTAACATTTTGTTTTTCGCATAATTGTTAGAGAATCGCTTTTTTCTCCGTTTTTGAGCGATTCGGAAATTATTGTGCTGAAAACGGATTTTTTGATATAGAAATTGACTTTCGGGTAAAATTCAGCTATACTGATTTTCAAGATAGTTTATCTTTTTTTGGGAGGAAATTATGAAAGAACACGGAATCGTCAGCCGCATTACCGAGGGCTGTTTTCGCTATCAGGGGTGGCCTACCGTCACCCGCGCTGAGGACGGAACGCTTTACGCCGCCTCCTCCGGCCACCGCTTGGGGCACGTCTGCCCCTTCGGAAAGAACCTGATGTACGTCAGCACCGATCAAGGCAAGAGCTGGAGCGCACCGCAGATCATCAACGACACCTGGCTCGACGACCGTGACGCGGGCCTTTTGGCTTGGGGAGACGGCACGCTCTTGCTGTCCTGGTTCAACCACCCAACCGAGATGTTCCGCGAAAGAGAATCTCTCAACAAGCCGCACTACATTCTCACCACCGATCTGGCGATGGGTATGAGAAACACCTGGGAGCAGATTGACCCCGCTTTGCTGCAGGCAGGCTCCTTCACCCGCATCTCCTACGACAACGGTAAAACCTGGTCCAAGCCCAGAAAGCTCCCCGTGACTGCGCCGCACGGCCCGATCCGCAAGAAAAACGGCGCCCTGCTTTACGTCGGCAGAGCCTTTCAGTGGGACGGCTTGGAGGAAGGCATTTACGTCTACGAAAGCCACGACGACGGCGAAAGCTGGGAGCTGCTCTCTCAGATCCACGCACCCGCCGGCACACCCGGCCTGAGCTGTGAGCCGCACGCCATCGAGTTGGAAGACGGCTCGATCCTCGCGGGAGTTCGCATTCAGCACCCCAACTTCCCCGGCAAGCTCAAAACCTTTACCGCGCTTTCTCCCGACGGCGGCAAGAGCTGGGAAGAATCGGTTTTGCTCGATCTGCTCGGCGCACCGCCTCACTTCATGCGCCACTCCTCGGGCGCGATCGTCATGTCCTACGGCAGACGCTACGAGCCGATGGGGCAATACGTTCGCATCTCCCGCGACAACGGCAAGACCTGGGGACGGGACGTGCTCATCAGCCCCGAATCCCCCTCTTGGGATCAAGGCTATCCCTCCACGGTCGAGCTGGACGATGCGACCCTTCTCACCGTCTATTATCAGCGCTACGGCAGTGACGAATACGCCTCCGTCCTCTCCACGCACTGGTCGCTCGACGAGGCCGAATAAAAAAAGCAAAGGCTCAAAACCGATTGGTTTTGAGCCTTTTTTTATTGCTTGCGAGCGCGCAGATTCAAAAGCAGATAGATGCCGAGGAAAATAACGACTGCGCCTGCGAGGATGGCAAACATTGCCGGTTGCGACACCTCCGTATCGAAGAAGAAAAGGCGGCAGTCCATCAATTTTTTCATCTCCTCGACGGCCTCGGCGGGAAGCGCGAGCGATTCCATCTCGCCAAAGACGGCGCGGGAGAGGTGATTTCGCAGAAGCGAGGTGCCGTAGGTTCCCGGCAGGAACGAGGCGGCCGTCTGCAGGGCAGGGGCCATTTGCGACAGCGGCATATACGCGCCGCAGATAAATCCGTAGCCCGAGCTGACGATCGTGCCGACCGCCGAGATCTGCCCTTGCGTGTGCAGGAAGAAATTGATGATGCTCGACAGCGCCGTGCCGAACAGCACGAGCAAAAGCACGTCAAGCAGAACCAAAAACACGTCCGCGACGCTCAGATACCACCCGACGATCGCCAGATAACCGAAGCCGATCAGCGCGGCGAAAAACGAGACAATGAGCGTGCAGATCACCGTGGCAAGATAATACGAGAGCGAGAGCGTAGCGGGCTTGACGGGAGAAACGGAAAAATCCGCCCGTGTGCCGAGGGCCTTGTCCTGCACCATCAAAAAGTTGGCGCAAAACGAAACCGTCACCGAGGAGACCGCCAAAAGCGAGGAGAGAAGCTGACCGCCCACGCCCGCATTCAAAAGCTTTTCGGGGACGCTTGTCTGAAAGGCAGAAAACAACTGCTCGAAGCTGTCGCGGTAGACGTCACCGAGGAAGGAGACGTAAAGCACCAAAAGAATCATCGGGGTAATCAGTGAGGTGAAGAACATACCCTTATCCTTGAAAAACAGCGCCACGTTGCGGCGCACGAGTGCGCGAACCATCACTTCTCCTCCTTTCCGAGCGCTTTGCCCGTCACGGCAAGAAAGACGTCGTCCATCTTTCCCTTGGTAAATTCAAAATCCTCAAACAGCGCGGGATAGCGCCCGATCAGCTCACGCGCCTCGGCAGGAGAGCCTACCGACACGCGCACGCCGTTGCCGATGGGAGTGATCGGCTTACCCAAGACGCTCGCCTCTTCGGCGCTGACGCCGTAGAGCGTGAGGCTGTCGTTGACGTTTCGGTTTTTCAGCTCGAGCGGCGTTCCCTCCTCCACGATCCTTCCCTTTTCCAAAATGACGATATGGTCGGCCTCGGCGGCCTCCTCCATATAGTGCGTGGTGAGAAGCACGGTCAAAGCCTCCTCGCGCTGCAGGGAAGCGATCGTTTCCCAAAGGCTCTTGCGCGTTTGCGGGTCAAGACCCGTGGTCGGCTCGTCAAGGATGAGAATTGTTGGACGGTGAAAGAGCGCACGGGCAATGTCCACGCGCCGTCTTTGTCCACCCGAGAGCTTTCCGATCGGACGGTCGAGAAACTCCGCAAGATCGAGCATACGGGCGATCTCGTCGAGGCGCTTGTCAAAGGCTTTGCCAACGATGCCGTAAAGTGCGGCGCGGCAACGAAGATTTTCCCGCGCGGAAAGAGGCTTGTCGAGGCACGAGGACTGAAACACGACGCCGAGCCTTGCCCGAGTCTGCTCATTTTGATCGGAATCGGCGATGCCGTCGATCAAAACGCGGCCCGAATCCTTCTCGGTCTCTCCGCACAAAACGGAGATCGTCGTGCTTTTGCCCGCTCCGTTTTCACCCAAAAACGCGAACAGCTCTCCCTTTTTGACGCAAAAGGAGATGGAATCGACGGCAAGCACGTCGCCGTAGCTTTTTCTTAAGTTTTCAATTCGAATGGCTTCTTCCATTACGCTTCCTCCCGAAATTTTTCCCGTAGGGCAAGGTAGACGTCCGTAAGCATCGCGCTGACCGTCTCCTGCGGGATGGTCATTCGTCCCGTCGCTTGCATCGAAGCGATGCCGTGAACAAACAGCCACATTTCCAGATGCATCCTCCCTGCCGCGCCTTCCTCCAGCCCGCTTTGCTCCGACAGCTCCTTTACCGTCTCGCGAAAATAGGCGTCCTCCTGCGGGATGCCCTCGCGCGGGGAAAGAAACATCATCGAAAACAACTTCGGCTCTTGACGGGCAAAGTCAATATAGGCCATACCCTCGCCCTTGTAGGCGGGAAAATCCCCTTTTCTTTTGCCCTGATCCAAAAAATTCTGATAATAGGACACGATCCGCTCCTCGAGAGCGAGGCGAAGCATCGGCATATTGCGAAAATGCGAGAAGATCGGTTGCGTGGAAACCCCGAGCGCGGCGGCAAGAGACCGCGCATTGAGCGCCGAAGCGCCCTCGGAGCGAACCAACTCAAAGGCGGCATCGAGGATCTGCTCGGCGGTGCATTTGGCAATCGGCGGCATTGGATCTACCTCCCGTTTTGGTTAAATACCGTTTGTTATATAACACCTGTTATTATTATAAACAAATCTTCCCGATTTGTCAAGCATAAAAAAAGGTGCACCCCTTTCGGAGTGCACCAAAAAGCGTTTTAACCGACGATACCGCTTCGCTCGATACCCTGAACCAAATATCTCTGGCAGAAGCAGTAGATAATCAGAAGCGGGAGAATGATGAGCAAGGCCGCCGTATTGATGATGGCCGAGGTATAAACGGTTGAAGCGTCGAAGCCTGTCGCGTTCAGCGAGCTGGGAACCGAAACAATGTTCGGCATCAGGTAGGTCGAGGTTCTGGTAAAGAACATCGTAGAGTAGAACTCATCCGTCCACTGCCAAGAGAAGGCAAAGAGGAAAATGGTAATCAGCATCGGCACGGAAAGCGGCACGATGATGCGGATGAAGGTCTTGAAAACGCCCGAGCCGTCCACGTAGGCCGCTTCTTCCAACTCGTCGGGAACGCCGCGGTAGAACTGACGCATCATAAAGATATACAGTCCGTTCTTGAAGGCGAGGCCGCCGATGGAGAGAAGGAACATCGGCCAATAGGTGTTAATCAGGTTGAGCGTTTTGCCCGTCAGCAAATCGATGATGCCGTACATATCGAAGTATCTGAACTTCTGGAAGAGCGCCAGACGAAGTGCCTGATGCGGAACGACCATCGTAAAGATGACGCAGTAGAACAGGATCGAGTTGCCCTTGAACTTGAACTTGGCAAAGCCGTAGCCGATGACCATCGTGCTGGCCATCTGTACGATTGCACACAAGAACGAGAGAACCGTGGTGTTCCAAAGCGCTTCGAAGTAACGGTTTTCGGTGATGATCGCCTTATAGGTAGCAAGGGTGGGATGTCTGGGGATCAGCTTTACCGTTACGTCAATAAAGTCGTCACGGCTCATAAAGGAGCCTGCGATCTTCGCGATGAACGGGTACAGAATGACGTACGCAATACCGATCAGGAGAACGTAACGGAAAATGGCCCAAATGAGATTGGACAAGAACGCGGTCGAAATGTATTTCGACTTCATTCTTTCCCAAAACGGAGTGCGGTCTTCAAATTCGACGTCGAATTCTTTCTTACCGAAGCCCCTCGATTTCTTTTTGGAATCGACTTGTGCATTCATGGTTTTGTCCTCCTTTCTCAGTCTTTTCTCTGATAGAAGACGTAGGCGGACATAATACCCGCTACGGCTGCAATAATCAGAAGCACCAGAGCAAAATAGATCCAGTACATTGCGGTGGCCAATACGTCACCGGTAGCAACGGTGGAGCTGCTGTAGACCGTACCGATGTAGTTCATAACCTTGTTGGAGCCGGCCGTGAACGAGTCGATTACGGTGTAGATGGCGTTGACCAGAATCATCGGTGAGATCATCGGGAAGGTGATCTTCCAGAAGGTTTCCCAGGTGGTTGCACCGTCGATGGTACAGGATTCGTAGATCGCAGGAGAGATGGACTGAAGTCCCGCAAGGAAGATCAGCATCTGAACACCGGAGCGGTTAACGAGGTTGTAAACGTCGTTGACGATGTTGACAACGTAGTCCACAAGGCCCGTACCGATCTTCATCGAGGCAAACAGCCCCTGAAGGTCGACGGCGGAGATGATGGCACTTGAGGCACTCTGTGCCTGTGCACCCGTGCTCTCCATTCCCTCTTCCCCTGCGGCGGAGCCGCCCTCTGCATAATCAGCAAATTCGCTGTTTTGCATATTGATCGAGTCGATCAGACCGGTGGAAAGAATAACGGGGATGAAGAATACGGCACGGAAGAAGGTTCTGCCGACCATCTTCTGATTGAGAAGCACCGCCATAAACAGAGAGAATACGACGATGGCGGGCACCTCAAGAACGAGCTGCTGGATGCCCGAGGTCAGCGTGGTGACGAAGTGTGCGTCATCCAGAAGCGCATCGCTATAGTTTTCCCAGCCGACAAAGTCGAGCATAAATCCGCCGCCCGAAAGGGGGTAGATGGTGTTAAAACTGTAGGTGATGGAGTCAATGATGATCGGCACGTAGATCAGGAAGAAGATCAGGACAAAGGGTGCTACGAAAAACCAACCGGCTCTGGCTTTTGCCTTATCAAGACTCTTGGGCTTTTTCTTTTTGGTCTTGACCGGCTTGGTCTGAGGAGCAACCGCAGGATTTGCTTTTACTGCACTGTTCATAAGTTTCACCTCTTCCTTTCCTTACGCCTTGTCTACGACAAATCCCATCGGAGCAAGCTCAAAGGATTCGTACGTAACGGCGAAATTATTATAGTTGAGGTAGATCTGCGTTCCGTTGCTGTAAGTGACCTTAACGATTCGATTGCCGAGGATCTCGTGATCCGTGATCGTGCAATTCTGAAGGGGCGAGAGAACCTCATTCAAGGTATTGTATTCCTTGACCAGATCTTCCTTCCAATCCTCGTAGCGAACGGCGTAGTATTCGCCGTAGCCGTTGATCTTCAATTCGGGAATGTTCTGGTATGCGAGTACAAAGTAGGGGTTACCGCCGTTCTCAATGGTCTTGAGAATGGTGTATTCGTAATCTCCCGAGAGGTTGATGGCCTCGCCGGTATAGTTCATATAGCCGTGGAGCACGATACCCAGGAAGGGCACCTCTGCGGTAGTGGTGTTGCGGTTGGAGCTATCCAGCGGGATATCCAGAACGGTATCTGCATATTTCCAGGTATAATAGTTACCCTTGTTGACCAGCACGCTGTCATTGGAAGCGGCGATCTTTTCAAGCGCTGCGATCAGCTCTTCCTTGGAGTTCTCACGGTTGAGCGGGAACAGCTCATCCTGGCTGGAGTTGATGGCAGTACCGAGCGAGCCGACCGAGATGTTCTTCTGTCCCTCGGCAAAGAAGGAAGAGTATTTCTCGGAGATCTCACCGTAGAAATCAGCGATTTTGTGGGGAGATACGATGTAGGCTACGTGGGTGTTGTATGCCTGGAAGGCGGGATTGTAGGTCTTATAGAAGGCGGGCTTGTTATCAATGGTCTTTGCCGTGTCATCCTCTTCGTCGAAGCCGTCAAAGAAGGCGGTACGGTAAACGTAGGCAAAGTCCAGATCAAGGTAAAGGCGGTTGCCCTCGCCCTGAACGTATGCGATCAGGTCCTTAAGGCCCTTCTCGCCGCCCAGAACCTTTTCCACGTCGATTTCGGTGGGAGCGGTTGCGGTCAAGCCGCCGTTCATCCAGCCGAGGTAGCGAACAACCTGCTCGCTGATCCCCTTCTCCTTCAATTCCGCCAAGATGGTCTTGGCATTTTCGAAGGTAGTCAGCTCTGCCTGCTTTTCAACAGGCATACCGAGGAAGGTATCGGTCGTGGTAAGTGCGCCGAGCAGATCCAGATAAAGCCGAATGTCTTCCTTATTATCGTCGAGCTTCTTCAAAACGCCCTGCTTTTCCAGATAGCTGCGGAAGGCGTTTGCCATACCGACGTAATCCGCCTCGTCGTCCCAGAGCAGGCGGTACTTGATGGTGTAATTTCCTACGTACTTACGCTCAATGGACTTGGTGTAGACGGCTTGTCCGCCCGAAACGGTGATACCGTCCAGAGGATAGGAGTCGGTCTGACGGGCAAAGAAGGTGGTGGAAACGGCGTGATACTCATGCGTCGTACCGCCGCTGGCGGCATCGACACGGGTCAAGCTCTCGCCTTCGGTGATGATGGCAAGATAACCCTGCTTCACGGTTCTGTTCTCAACGAGCTCGGTGATCGGCTTTTTGTCTGCATCCACCATCACCTTGCCGTTCTCGTCGAGAACCTCCTTGCGGATCTCCATCTTGGATTCCATCACGGTTCCGTAAACGGGAGCGCGCCAGGTCTGATAGCTTGCGGTTGCAGCGGAAGCGCCTTCGTAGAATCCGAAGTCGTTGCCGTAGAGCGTACCGGAAACCTTCGTTGCCTTGGAATTTTGCTTAAAATCAATGATGGCACCGCTACCGTCGGGGATGAAGTTGTAGCCGTCGTCCTGACGGAGAGGATTCTCTGCCGCGCTGACTCTGCCTGCGCCGAGGAAGGGCAGGATCTGGATGGTGTCCAGCTTGTAGGTAGCTGCGTCGAAGGAGATACCGCGTGCGGGGAGTCTGACCTGGAAGCCGTCCTCCTCGAGCGTGTATTCCAGAGCCATCTTGAAGATCGCGGGAGAAGAATTCTCCAGCTCGTAGCCGACCGTTTCGTGGTCGGTCAGCATATCCTCCAGAGAGTACTCGGTGTACTGACGGATATACTTTTCGAGGTTGTTCAGCTCGGTTGCAGTGGACTTTTCATCTACCGTGTAGATCGGCATCTTTTCGGTGATCGGGTAGGTGGAAAGGATCGAAGACTGCTCACGGGCGGTCAACGTGGGATTGGAAGGATCGAGCAGCGTATAGAAGGATACGAACTTACCAAAGTCGAACGACTCGGCATTCTCAGCTTCGCTGATCTTTTCCGTATCGCCGCTGTGCTTCATTTCAAGGTACTGCTCGAAGGTGTAATCACTTTCGTTGGTTGCTTCATAGAAGGGACGCAGGATCGTCTCCTCGAAGCGGGTCTTCTCGATCTGATGCGGAACGACTCTCTTCTTGGAGCCGGCACCGAGCGTATACTCCACACGGGCACCGCCGCGGATGGCCTTGACCAGGATCTGCTCCTGCTGTGCGCCGTCGCGGTAGCTGTCCATCGTGGAGTAGATACCCTCGCCGTTGTAGTAGCCGATGAGGATCTGGCTGAGCAGCTCGTCTTTCACGGAGCCGGAAGCCTTCGTATCGGCAACGTCGTAGGGATTGGTGAAGAGCATCTGGCCCGTCACACGGTTGACCACGCAGACCTCGCCGGTAAATTCCTGAACGTAGAGTGCGTAGGTCGTGTTTTCGATGACCTTGGTCATCGTGGCAAGCTTGTCCTCGGGGGAGTAGTACTTCGTGCTTTGATAACCGATGGCTTTCAGCTTGTCATAGGTCGCCTTGTCGCCGAGCTGAGTCGTTTCCGCAGAGGGGAAAAGAGGAAGAAGCATCGAAGCGCAAAGGACTACTGCCAAAGCGAGCGTCAAAAATCGTTTCATACTGTGTTTCCTCCTTTCCTATACTCTGAGCGAAAGCTCGGTATAAATATTAACGACAAACGATACGATCTTGGACAAAAGTCCGGAGAACAGCAGGGCAAGGAACATGATGATGACCATTCCTGCCAGCGTTCCGAGAACGGTAATGATGTTTTTACCGAAGGAGTAGTCGTGGGTGACCATCACGCCGAAGAACAGGAGGAATCCCGTCCAGACGTAGCCGATTCCGATCAAAAGCGAGATGATGGCGCTCTCCTCAAGGGTGAGAACGTGCGTCAGAATCGTCGCGGGGATGAGCATCATCGGCAGCGGTACGATGGCGTAGCAGGTCGACAGAAGGATGTCCTTCAGGCTTCCCTCGCCCTCGAACAGCGTGGTCAAGCACCAGTTGGAAATGACAAAGAGCGCGATCGGAACGAGAACGCCCGTGACCTCTCCGATCAGGCTGATACCCATATTGTGGGGATCGTACCAGAAGGATTGGCCGATGTCATTGTAGAGATAAGCGAGGATCGTGACAACAACAAAGAAGATTCCTGCCTTGAAGTTGCCGCGCTTTTCGTGCTTGAGATCCCAGAAGCCGTCGAACGGATGGAAGATCACGTGGAAAGCATACAGCGTAGCCTCCTTGAAGGTTCTCTTCTCCTTCATCTTTTGGCCGGCAAGGTTGACCTTGTTGGCGTAAGCAAAGAAGCGGGAGAGGAGCAGCACGATGACGACGATCACGATCGGGATGAGGATGATGTAGTCCTCGATCCACTCCTGACGGATCTTGGTGTAGCTCTTGGAGTAGCCATCGGCATCGTAAGCGGCCGCGTAATACTCCTGAGCCTGGGCGTAGTTCTGTGCGCGGTAGAGGCTGTCGGCAATACCGACGTAGGCTTCGTCAAAGTTGGAGTTGCGAAGCAGAACCTGCTCCCAATACAGCGCAGACTGGTCGTAGTTACGCTCCTCCACGTTGCGGATGGCGGCTACGAGGTCTTCACCGTACTCGGTACGCTTATACAGCGTCAGGCAGTTGTTCGTCTTATCAAGAACGATGAACTTGTCGCCCTGATAGCAGATCGAAGAAATGCCGACGTTGTTACCGAGCTGAGGGCCGTTGTCACCGAAGATGAACAGGAGGTTGCCCTGTGAATCGTAGGTGTACATTTTCTGACGGGTTCCGTCGACGATGGTCCACATACCGGACTCACCGAGGGCAACGTCGATAATCAGGGATACGCCGGTCACGGCGTCGTGGCTGACACCGAAGTTCTGCATCACGGTAACTTCACCGGAAGGCGGCCAGAAGCCGGTACGGAGCATAACGTCCATTCCCTGCGCGTTGAGCTTTTTGACGGGTGCAAAGTCACCGGAGGTGGATTTGTCGGCAATTGCCGCCTCTGCCTTCTCCTTATCCAGAGAAGCGATGGTCGCGTAAACAAAGCCGGAGTCGTCAATGGTGATGTTGTTGTATTCGGTCGGAACCAGAGACTCCATCTTGGCTCTCTGCTCCTTGGTCTGGAACATTCTCCAGAAAATCTGGAAGGCGCTGGGCGCGGTCTTCTGTGCACCGAGGAAGCCGAGGAAGTCACCGTCGCTGTTCATCGAGATAACACCCTGGTTGGTGGTGGACGAAACGACGTAGATTCTTCCTGCCGTATCAACGGCACAGGCGATCGGCTTATAGGTAGACCCCTCGGGGAAGGCATTGCTGGTGGGCTCGACGACAATGCGGTCGAAGGTGACCGAGGTGACGCTGCCCTGCTTATCTACCGTCTTCTTAAAAACGACGATACGGCTGTTTTCCGTGTCGCAGACGAAAATTTCGTTTTCCTTGACGAACACGCCTCTGGGAGCGGAAAATTCGTCCGGAATGCCCTGGTCGTTGTAAAAGCGCGAGATGGTCGCGTTGAGGGTGTAGTCGTTGTTGAGAATGACAAAGCGGTTGTTGTTGGGGTCGGCAATATAGATGTTGCCATCCTTGTCCGCCAAGACGTCAGAGGGCGTGCT
Organism: Eubacteriales bacterium; assembly: GCA_045601445.1. GTDB lineage: Bacteria > Bacillota > Clostridia > Oscillospirales > SIG627 > RGIG5579. The sequence goes on from JAZRZQ010000117.1 coordinate 17,650, forward strand.
CAGCGGCGTTTCCAGACCGAAATCCTCGGAATCGAGGATACGGTCGGGAACGTATGCGTGAGGAGACTCCACGTAACGGCCGTCGATGTCGTAGGTGTAGGTATGGTACGGTACAAGAGCACTCACTTGAGGTGCAAGGAGAGCCGCAATGCACAAAACCAAGAGCAAAACTCTGATTGCTTTTTTCATTTGCTTTTCTCCTTTTCTTAGTCTTTCATACCGGAAGTTGCCATGGTTTCGATAATGTTACTTTGCGTAATTACGAATACCATAATCGGAACCATCATCATAATAACGGTCGAAGCGGCACCGGCACCCTGACGGGAAATACCGCCGGTAACGATCTGCTGAATGGCGTAGTTGAAGCTCTTGAACTGCTCGGAGTAGATGTAGATGGACGAGCCGGCGTTCCAAAGATCCTTGAAGCAGAACACGATCAGGGTCAGCCAAGCGGGCTTAACCATCGGCATTGCGATCTGCCAGAACACGCGGATCTCGCTTGCACCGTCCAGACGGGCCGATTCCAGAACCGTGTCGGGAACGCTGCTTTCCATAAACTGCTTCATCAGGTAAAGACCCATACTGGTGGCACAGGCAGGAATGATTCTTGCCCAATAGGTGTCAACCAGCCCGAGCTTACTCATCGTGAAGAAGTTGGTGATCGCGGTAACGGTGGTGTGGAACATCAGCGAATACACAACGATCTGGAAGAGAACCTTCTTACCGGGGAACTTCATCTTCGCCAGCGAGTAGGCTGCCATCGAAGAGAAAATAACGTTACCGAACGTTCCGAGGATGGAAACGAACGCGGTGTTGAAGATGTAGCGGGAGAAGGGAACCCAGCTGCTTCCCATCAGGTTGAACAGCGTTTTGAAGTTACCGAAGGTGGGGTTCACAACGAAGAAGCGGGGCGGGTACTGCCACAGCTCGTCAAGAGGCTTGAAGGCCTGCATGATGGTGTAGAGCATCGGCAGGAACATAAACGCACCCATAATCAGAAGGAATACGTTGATTCCGATATCGCCGCCCAGGGAGCGGTTCAAGGCATGGTTGGATTTACGGATTCTAAGCTTTGCCATATCACTTACCAACCTTTCCAATGAGTTTACGAACCAGCATATTCGAGCCGATCATCATAAAGAAGAGCACGACCGCGATGGTGGACGCATAACCCATTTCAAAACGCGTGCTGCCGAAGTCGTCGAGATGGTGCATGATGGTGTGTGCACAGTAGTCCGGCGAGGGGAAGCCGACCAGACCCGTGATGACCGCACCGAAGCCGAAGGACTGGGTGATGGCCATAACCGCACCGAAGATCATCTGCGGACGCATATACGGCATGGTGATATACCAAAGCTCCTGCCAACGGTTCTTGATACCGTCCACCGCTCCGGCCTCGTAAAGCGAGCGGTCAACGACCTGGAAGCCCGCGATAAAGGTCAAGAACGAGGTACCCAGCGAGGTCCACAGTGCCACGATGATAACGATGGGCATAATGTAGTCGGGGTCCTTGAGGAAGGCGATCGGGGTCGAGATGAAGCCCCAATCCATCAACGTACCGTTGAGGAAGCCGTGTGCGTCGGCCGAGAAGATGTAGGTCCATACCATATAGACGTTACCCGAGATACTCGGAGCGTAGAAGATCAGCGTCATAATGGCACGGATCTTCGGGGGAAGCTCGTTGATAAACCAAGCGAGAATCAGGGACAGAAGGTAAGAACCGGGGCCGGTGATCGCAGCGAATACCAGCGTGTTTTTCACTGCGAGCATAAATACATCGTCGTTCAGGAACAAACGGATGTAGTTGTCAAACCAAACGATGTTGGGCATTTCCAACATATTGAAGTCTGTCAAGCTGAAAAGAATGGACAAGATAACAGGCAGGACGGTGAAGATAAAGAAGATGATATAGAAGGGAGCCAGCAGGAAATAGCCGGTCTTGTTGGCCTTCATCTCTTTCCAAGTCCACTGCCACTTGGTCATGTCTTTTCTTGAGACAGGTCTTTTTACTGTTTCAGCCTTTTGAGACATGAGTTTTTCTCCTTAACTTATTTTGATGCCTTATTTCGCAGTATTTTCGTAGTCTTCCAGGGTGGGCAAGCCGAATTCGGCGCGCTTTCTGGAAAGCTCGGAGTTGATGGAATCAATGTTATCCAGCATCGCCTCAACGGGGTCTTCGTTGTCGTTGTAGGCTGCAAGGAAGGAAAATTCCACGTATCTGGTTACGATATAACCGCCGGGCATCTCGGGGGTTGCCTGGAGCCAGTCGAACTGCTTTTCGATCTCAGCGCGTTCGTCTGCGGTCCAGCTCATTCCCAAAAGTGCGTTACGGTTTGCGGTTGCGTACTGACCGGAAGCACCGAGCAGTGCGTAGTATTCCTGACCGTAGGTCGCCTGCGTCTCCGTGCCGACCCACCACTTCATAAAGTTCCAAGCCGCCTCGATTTCGGTGCAATCCTTCATCATAATAACGCCGGTTACGTTGGTGTCGGCGGTATGGTCGACGAAGACCTCTCCCTTTTCATTGGTGCGGGTCGTACCGGGCAGGATGGTGAAGCCCCACAAGCCGCGAAGCTCGGGTGCGAAGATGGTCAGCTGAGAGTAGGTGGTGTAACCGGCAACTGCCACGGGCATTTCACCGGTACGGAAACGGTTAACAAAGTTGTAGGCGTAGGGGAAGCCGTACATCGTATACAGCTCGCACATTTCCTTGAAGGTCTCAAGTGCTTCGTTGGAGTCGAGGTTGATGGACATGGCAAAGGTCTTTTCGTCCTCGTTGATCGGAGCGCGGTAGAGCTGCAATCCTCTCTGATAGAGCATAATCAGAAGGCCTGCGAGAGATTCGTGATAACCGAACTGCAGGTTGTTGGTCTGCAGGATAGGGAGCATATTGTAAACGTCATCCCAGGTTTCGGGGATCTCAAGGCCGAGCTGCAGGAGAATGTCGCTGCGGTAGAACATCATCGAGAAGCTCTCGGTTTCGGGAAGGCCGTAAGCCACGCCGTACAGCTCGAGCGGAACGGTGGCGGCATCCTCGAAGTTGGCGGCTACGAACTGATCGTAGTCAGCGAAGATCTCGCGGCACTTTGCCTTGTGAGCACGTTCCTCCTCGGTGTCACCCTCGGCGTCAACGTAGCCGGCGGGGTTACAGGGAAGAACGGCGGAACGGATGGCGTAGTTAATAACGGTAGCGGAAGCGACGGTCAGGTTGACGTCGGGGCCGGTACCGGAAAGCGTTGCGGGAAGCAGAGAGCCTCCGGCAACCAGCTTCAGGTCAACGGCAACGTTGTACTTCTGCGTGAACGAGTCACTGATCAGAGAACGCATGATCGTGGACTGGTCACGGCCGGAGGTCGTCCAAACCTCGATCTTGGCGTAGTTCTCAGCGCCCTCTGCGGTGCGGACACCGTAGCTGGAGTAGTCGCTGACCCAGCTCATCATAAACTGCTTGAACTCGTAAACCATCGCACCCCAGAAGGTGGCGTCGGCACGATAACCTGCGCTCTTAACCTCTTTTTCATCCAGCGAGGCGGGAACGAAGAGAACGTAGTCAAATTCCAGCGGCTGGTTGCGCGCGGTCATGATCCAGGTACCGAGGTTACCGATGTAGTCCTTCAGCTCGCTGAAGCTGGGAGCGATCAGATCCTCGTCCTTGGCCATTCTTTCCAGAAGCAGGGCCACGTTGTCGAGCGTGACGGAGTCAGAACCCTTGGTTCCGTTGATCGCCTCAAGCTCTGCGCTGATCGCGTAGAGGTTCTTAGCCTCTGCGGCAAGGCCCTTGATCACCTCGGGCATCAATCTGCCGAATTCATAGTCGCGGTATTCGTCAGGCTCGGAGCCGGTCAGCATCAGGATCTGCAGGTAGTACTCGTTAATGTTGGAGAGGGAGGTTTCGACGTTGCTGAGCACCTCGGCCATACCGCCGAGCGCGACCCACATCTCAAGCTCGTGCTCACCCTTGGTCAGATAGAACTTCAGCGCTCTTTCCTTGCCGGTGGCTTCATCAATCACGCCGTCGGTCAAGGGAAGCAGCTGCCACTCATCGCTGTACTTGAAGCGAAGCGTTCCTGCCTCGTTAAAGGGACGTGCACCGTCCAGACGGAGGTCACGGGTAACGTACATACCCTCTGCAAAGGACTGCAGGAATCTGGGGGTGATGTGATAGAAGCCGTCCTCGGTGACGTTAAACTTCCAGGACACCCACTGACCTGCGGTCTGCCACTTCTCACCGCCAACGGCGTTCAAATAGATGTTGTTGGCGCTTTGGGGAGAGGTAGCGGCGGAGGTACGGTCGTAAATCGGATAGATAATATTCGTGGAGGTACGGTGTACGATTTCTGCCTCGATCTGTTCAATCTTTCCGTTCGCGGCGTTATCGGGCTTGCCCTCGTTCGCCTTCAGATAATCTTCGTAGCTGATCGAAGAATCATCATACACGATACGGATCTCTTGAATGGCAAAAGCCTCCTGCACTTCGGCAAGAGTAATGGTGTGCTGACCCTTCTCAATATAATAAAGGAAGGGTTCGACGATGTAGCCGGTCGAGTCGGAAGCGACGATCGTGCGCCATTCGGGTTCTTCTACCTTCTGGGGCTTGACTTCGTTTCCGTCGTTATCCAGAACAAATCCGCGGTCGTTGGTCTCGGCAGCGGCCTGATCCTTCCAAACGCGCGCAAGCTCAATGTAGCGGGACTGCTTGAAGGGATACGTTCCGTCCAGAAGCAGAGCGCGCTTGATGGTTGCGGAGTTACTGACCAGATCGGCCTTTCCGTCACCGTCCATGTCGTAATTGACAATGGGAGCGTAGGTGATGAAAATGTGGTAGTTACCGGTTTCCTTGATCTGGAAATCCCAGACAACGTCACCGGTCTCCGAGATCATCAGAGACTTCTCCTTACCGAGATAGGTGTCGAGCTGAACCTTGGCGTCGGTCTTTTCGACGTTGTAATCCTCAGCTCGGATGACAAGGTTGTCCTTGCCGTTGGGAGCATCGCCGTAAAGCAAGCGGTACTCCGCATATTCGTTGGCATCGAGCAATTCCTTGATCTCGTCCAACTTCGATTGATCGGTTCCCGTGCCTGCGGCAGAATCCCCTTCAGCAGCGAGGACAGCCAGCGGGAAGCACGAAAACACCATCAAAAATGCCAGCAAAATCACCAGCGTTTTTGACAGGAATTTCTTCATCATACAGTTTCCCTCCTAAATTAGTCATTTGTATGTAGCGTAAGTTTAACACAAGCAAAAACCTTTGTCAAGAAGCGAAAATACGCGGTAAATCAACACTTTTTCGCTTTTTTTCTCCCGTTTTCGCGGCGAGCACCCCCCTTCCAAGGCCGATCGTGTCAATTATTCTCTTTTCAAAATTGCACAAAAATCTATCAAAAAATATATCTACCGTATCAAAAATCAAAAAAATCATTGGTATTCAAGGCTTTTTCCGTTTCTTTTTTTCGAAATGTTATATTTTTGTATATTATTTCTCTGACTTCATTTTTCGCAAAAATTATATTTTTTCAAAAAATAACCGTTTCCGGAAGCAAAAAAAATCCCACAATCGAAATTGTGAGATTTTAACAAAAACTAAATTCAAATTTCATCAAATTGCACATAACTTTGTGCGAGCACAAAAACCGAAAATCAGCCAAGCACTTCTCCGCCGAACAAAAGAGTGCCGTCTGCGTAAAAGCAAGCGGACTGTCCCGCGGCCACACGGCGGGTCGGCTCGTCGAAAAGGACGCGCAGTCTCTTCCCCTCCCAGACAAGGCGGCAAGGCATCAACGCGCCGCGGTGACGGGTGCGAACCGAGATCTGCCCGTATCTGCCGAGGGTACGCTTGGTGCAGGAGACCCAATGGATCCCCTCCACCTCGATCGAATCGGTCAGAAGCTCCTCGGCGCTTCCCAAAACCACGCGATTTTCTTTTGCGTCAAGCGAAGTGACGAAGACCCTCTCGCCCGCCGCAACCCCGAGTCCGCGGCGCTGACCGACGGTATAAAGGGAAACGCCGCCGTGACGGCCAAGCACCCTCCCCGTTTTGTCCACGAAGTCTCCCGCGGGAGTTTCTCCGCCGTTTTCCTTTAAAAAGCGGGCGGTATCCCCATCGGGAATGAAGCAGATCTCCATGCTTTCCTTTTCTTTTTGGCAAACGAGATCGGCCGCGAGCGACTTGATGTCCTTTTTCTCCATTGAGGAGAGCGGAAACATCAATCGCGCAAGCTGGCGCTGCTCGAGCTTCCACAGAAAATAGCTCTGATCCTTTTTTTCGTCCTCCGCCCGAACGAGGCAAAAGCGGCCGTCCCTTTTTTTCACTCTTGCGTAATGCCCCGTCGCCACGAGGCGGATGCCCAAGCGGTCAGCCTCACCAAGCAAGGCGCGGATTTTCATTTTCCGATTACACTCCACGCAGGGATTGGGGGTTTTCGCCTCGCGGTACGATGCCACAAACGGCAGGATCACCCTGCGGCGAAATTCCCTCTCGCGTGAGGCTACGACCAGCGGAATCCCGAGCTTTTCCGCAACGCGCGCGGCGCGCTCGGGAGAAGAACCCTCGCAAAACGAGAGATAGCACCCGACCACCTCGTAGCCCTCCTGCAGTAACAAGCGGGCGCAGGCGGCGCTGTCCACGCCGCCCGAAAGCCCGACGAGCACCTTTTCCTTCGTCGGTCTCATTGCGCGACCCTCTGCGACTCCTGCACGGCGATCGCGTCACAGCGCTCGTTGTACGGGTGTCCCGCGTGGCCTCGGATCCAGGTAAAGCCGACCCGATGGCGCGAGAGCAGCTCTGCGAGCCTCTGCCAAAGATCCACGTTCAAAACGGGCTTTCTGTCGGCCTTTTTCCAGCCCTTGGCCATCCACGAGCGAAGCCAGCCCTTTTCAATGGCATCGACCACGTACTTTGAATCGCTGACAATATCCACCTCGCACGGCTCCTTCAAGGCCGAAAGAGCGGCGATCACCGCCATCAGCTCCATTCGGTTGTTGGTCGTGTTGGCCTCACCGCCGCTGACGCATTTTTCTCTTCCCTCGTACACCAAAATCGCACAATACCCTCCGGGGCCGGGGTTTCCCGAGCAAGCCCCGTCGGTATATACCGTTACCAGTTTCACGCGCGCTCTCCTTTTTCTTGATTGGCTTCATTATACACAAAAAAGCACTCTCTGAAAAGTCCTTTTCAAAAAAAGACGTTTTTTCTTGTGTTTTTCCCGCACTTGATGTAAAATGGCATCAGAACCAAAGGAGGACGCTATGACAAGATTCCGTTTACTTCTTCTTTTACTCTTATCGGCGCTGATTCTTTGCGCCTGCGCCCCGCAGAGCGATGCCGCCCCGACGGCGTTTGTGAAGGAAGGCTTTCAGATCACGCTCCCTGCCTCGCTTACCGAGCGGGAGAGCGAAGCCTTTTTACTGCTGGCCGATACCGAGCGCAGCGTCGCCGTTTACCGCACCCCGTTTTCGGACACCGAGGGGGGCGAATTTTCCCACGAAGAGGGCCTTGAGGCCTTCGCGGTGCGTTATTGCGAAGCAAGCGGCATCGATCAGGCGCTCACAAACGAGAACGGCCTGCTGTACCTGACCCTTGCCCCCACCGACGACGCCCTGCGCCACCGTCTTTATTTCTATCGTGGCGGCGACGCCTTCTGGATCGTCGATTTCGGCGTAGCCAAGGAGCTGTTCCCCGCGGCGGAAAAGACACTCGCGTCCGAGGCCGCCACCGTCAGGCTTCCGTAAAAAAATCCGCAGAAGAAATCTTCTGCGGATTTTTTTATTCCTCGGGAAAATACCCCAAGCCCTTGGCGTAGAGATACAGCTCGTAGCGATAGCGAACGGAAAGGTTCTTATCGCGGCAAAGAGAGATGACTGCGTTGCGGATACCGGTGCGGTCGATCGCCTTGTAGCCCTTGTCTCGGTGGTAGCTCGTGTTTTGCTTGACGATCTCCTGCAAGAGCTCATACGGGCTCTGCGACAGCACCAAAGCTTCGTTTCCGCCCGAGCCCGAGCCCGAGCCCGAGCCCGAGGCGGCGGACGCCTTGAGCTGATACTCCTTTTCGGCAAGGGCGTATTCGCGGTCGGCGTTGGCCTGCTCGCGCGCGGCCTTCTGCGCCTCGTTTCGCATCGCGGCGACCTGCTCGTCCGCCGCCAGACGCAGATCCAATTCCGTCTGCGTTTGGCCAAGCGAAAGCTCGGAGAGATCCTTCGCCTTTTGCGCGTCAAGCTGAGCGAGGGCGCGGTTGCGGTCGGCGTTGGCGGCAAGGGATGCCTGTACGGTCTCTCCGCTTCGCACCATACCCGCATCCGCCATTCTCTCCAGCGTGTTGTTCAGATCAATGCGGCTGCGTGCCGCGGCCGCGTTGGCCGCGGCGGCGTATTCCGCACGAATGGCGCGCTCTTTTTCGCGGGCCTTTTTTTCGTTTTGTTCGATCAAGCCTTCATAGCGGGCATAGATCTCCCTCGTGCCCTCCTCGAGCTGCTTGAGGATCTTTGCCGCCTCATTGCTGTTTGCCATGGTTTAACTCCTTTACGCGTTGATCGGTGATCCTGCCCTGAAGCTCGATGCCGTAAAGATGAAGGGGCAGGTCCCCGTTTGCATCGAGGCAAAGCGCCATCGTCCGAAACGCTCTGAGAGCGCTCGGTCGCGAACGCAAAGAGACGTATTCGCTCGACGGCAATTCCAGCACCTGCTCCTCCGTTTCGCCGAGGTCGGTGGAAAGGGACAGCCAAACCTTGCCGCCGAGCGGGGTCTTTTCGTAGAGATTGACCCGAAACAGATGCTTTTCCTTTCCCGCCTCGGAAAAATCCAGCGCACGGCTGCTCCAATGCGCCCGAATCGGCTCGCCCGCGTCACTCTCTCCGCCGACGCAGTAGATGCTCTCCCCGTCGCAGAAATACAATTCCCGCTCCGCTTGACAGAAACGGCGGGGCGAAACGGGCAATTCGTAATAGTAAAACAGCTTTTGCCTGCTGTGATAGACGTATACGCGCCCATCGAACACCAGATACAGCTCCATGGTCTTCTTTCTTAAGAACATTCTCGCCTGTCGCAGATCTTCCTCGGCCAGCGCCGCGGCGATCGGATCGGAAAAGGAAACGGCGTTCCTTTCGTCCCGCACGTTCGTGGAGATCCAGCGATAAAGCCCGCCCTCCGAAATCGTGCAGGGGTCGTTTTCCAAAAGCAGCGCCTGCCCCTCGGCAAGATTTCCCCGCAGATCGGACAGCGGCAGGACGGGAAAGGCCGCCACAAGCTTTCCGTTCGTGCCCGTCTGATACTCCAGATACGAGTAATACGCCGCCGAATCGGTAAAGATGAGCTGTCGGTCGTAATGCCGCAGGATGGCGGTGACGGGCGCGCCGTTTCCGATCAGGGTATAGCCCGTTTCGGGGAAATACTCCATACAGGGCTTGCCGTCCACCACGCCGCTGTGATAGCGCATGGAAAGATCGCTTCGGTTGCCGTACAGAAAGGCGCGGGTGTCGTTCGCACCGCCGAAGCCGAGTGCAAAGCGGCAGTTTTGGATGCGGTCGGACACGTCCGGCTCGGAGATCTCGTACCAGATCTCCAGCGTATCCGTCCCTGCGGGCGGCGCCTCGCTAAAGCAAAACTGAAGTCTCGTCCAGTCGTAGCAATAGACCGATTCCGCTACCTCCTCGCCCCGATGAAGCACCTTTATCATCCGCTTGACCGAGGGGATCGCGGGCTGAAAATAAAGGTCCTCCCCCGTCGGGGAATAGCTCTGCCGCACGGTGCGCGTGAGAAGGTTGACCTCCTCGAATACCTCGCCGCCGCCCTTGGGCGGGGTTGCCACCATCACAAGCGGCACGTAAGGCTCCGGCTCGCAAAGGGCCTCGCCGTCAAATTTTCGGATGCCCGCACCCGTCAGAAGATACAGCGAGCGGTAAAAGGGGAAAAACGAGATCTCCTCCTCCCCCGGCACCTCTCCCTCAACGGGGGACAGCGAATCGAAGCCCTCTCTCGACGCATACAGCGTCGAGCCTGCGACGGCAAGATACCACGCCTCTCCCTCCAGGGAGCCGAACCAGATCCCGCGCAATCCCTCTTGTGACCATACGCGGGCAAAGCCGTCGCGCTTTTTTAATTTGCCGCCCTCGGTCACCTTGAAATTGAGCATATCGGGGCTTTCGGTAACGTCCAATTCATAGGAAGCATCGCGCGAGACGCGCAGTCCCGCAAACCGCTCCAGCCGAAGAGTATAGTCCTTTGCCATCGAATCGCCTCCTTAAAACAAGCCGCGGATCTTGTGACGGCGCCCCTTGCGGCATCGCAAGCGGAGCTGATCGGCCTGTCTGGAATAGAGCTGATAGAAAAAGCCGGCTCGCGCAGGCTCCTCCTCGTGAAGCAGAAACGCCGCCAAGCCAAGCGGGATGAGCGAAGCGGTGATCGCGTCCGCATAGCCGATCTCCTGATCGAGCGAATCAATGCGCATCGCAGAGCCCTGCGGGGCGCATTTTTCTCCCCGCAGGGTACAGTCAAGCTCCCTGAGCTCGGCCAGAAACAGGTTAATCAGCTTCGGCGCGCGGTCGGCAAAGCCCTCGGCGTTACCGTCGCCCCGCTCTCCGATGAGAGCGAGGCTTTTTTCATAGATTTCTCTTCCCGTCATCGTGCGCCCTTACCCTTTGCTTCAGATCGCAGACTCTTCGGCGGGAGCAAGATTCAAGAAGACCATCTCCTTGGGGTAAACGATCTTCGCGCCGTAAAGATGCAGTCCCTTGACGGCGTCACCGTGGCGAAGCTCGGGCTCGTAGGCCTTGACGGCGGAAACCTGCTCGGCAAAGGCGATGGCGCGGCCGGTTCTGGCGATACAGCGGTAGCTGCCGTCTTCGTTTTGCTGAATGTTGTTGGTCACGTAGATGTCAAAGCCCATAAAGCTGCCGATGTAGCCTCTGCCAAGCGCATCGACGTTGTCGGTGGAGCGAAGCACCTTGGCAAGCACCAGCTTCTGCTCGATGGCAGGGGGAACCTCCAGACTGATCTTGGTCGAGTTGGGCACGTTGTGCTCCATCAGAATGCGGCGTGCATCGGCAATGGCAGAGATGACGTTGGTGCTGGTCACCGCGTCGTTATCAATGACCTCGACCGCATCGTCGGTCAGAGAGTAAACGTAGCGGTCGGCAACGTCGGACAGAGCGTTGGAAGCTTCCTTCATCGCCGCCTGCATCAAGCCCTTCTTGGACTGTGCCAGATCGATCGAATCCAAGAAGAAGTTGAAGCCCTTGGCCTGATCGATGATGAGCGTTCTCTCGTGGTCGGAGAGCACCTCCGCGGCGGGCATATCCTTGTTTTTGGTGTAGTCAAAGACCGTGACCGGCCCGATGCCGCAGATCTTGACGCGGTCTCCCTCGCCACGGATCTCTCCTTCGAAATCGCGCGAGCAAAGGCGAACGCCGACGTAGTCCTTTTCCAGTTCGGTGTAGAGCGTTTCGCTCCAAAGAGTGGGGATAAAATTGGTGATAGCCATTTTGTTTTTCCTTTCTTTTCAGTGTTGTTCGGTCAGTTCCACTTTTCCATGGATTTCAGGATCGCGCCGTAGTGCTTTTTGATCTCACTGCGGCTCATCGCACGGACCGCCTCGGGCGAAAAATAATCCTGCTCCGCGCCGTCGTGGCGCAGCTTGGGCGGCGCTTTTTTAGCGTTTTCGAGGTTCACCCTCTCCACGCGCTCCTGCTCCTTGGCCTTTTGAAGCGTATAAAGGGCAAACGAGGCCGAAAGGCTCTCGCCTTTTTCCACTCGCTCCCAGACCTCCTGCGGGATCTGTTCGGCCTTGACGTCCTCAAACAAGGAGCGAAACAGCGCAATGTCTTCCTCCATCGCCTTCTGCTTCTCCTCGCGGGAGAGCGTTTCCTCCGAAAGTGCCTGCTCGGTCTCGGACTTCTCCTCGGCCGCCGTCTGTTCCGAGTCAAGCTCCTCCTCGGCCGCGGCCTTTTTCGCAGCAAGCTCCTCCACGGAGACCTCTCCCGATTCCTTCGGATCGTCCTTGAGCATACGGGTCTTCTTTTTCATTCGTTCCTCCTATCTATTTTCAGGCATCTCGCCTTGAAAATCTTGACTGATCTCGCCCGCGAGCGCATTCTCCTCTTCGCGGACCTGCTCCAAAAGCTCCTCTTTTTTGGCAATGTAGCCGTCGGGCAGACGCTCCAGATACTGCGAAAAGCGGATCTTGCCCGCGCTGAGAAGGTGGTCGAGCGTGGAGACCTGCGCGATCTCCGACCAATGGCTGGACGCACCGACCTGCGCCGAGCAGGAGAAGATGACGTCCGTGATCGCCGCAAAGGCAAGACTGCCGCCCACCAGCTCGCCCTTTTCGCGAAACAGCAGCACACGAGCGGGGTCGTAGTAGTGCAAAATGAAGTCCAGCCAGATCATACCCAGCCGCTCCACCGCGGCGTACAGCGCTCTCTTTTGCAACTCCAGCGGCACACTCGAGGACTGCTGAAGGGCAATGATCGCGCTGGTGTTTTCGGGCGGAGCATTTCCAAGCGCCGCGTCGGTCGCGCCCATCAGATCCTTCGTGACGCCGATGGTCATATTGATTACGTCCAAAAAGCCTGCCTGCAGGCTGCCCGGCTCCATCCGAAGCGCGGCGTTTTCGACCGGCCCGTTGACCGCCACGGCCTCTCCGATCTCCCCCGTCCATTCGTCGATCAGGTTCGCGTTATACATCACCTTCGAGAAGGACACGTCCATCATGTGCTTCATCACCATCGCAAAGGCCTTGTTGATATAAAGCTGATTCTCCACCAGCGCGCTGGCAACAGCCTCCCCGTGATAGCAGTTTTTCACTCGCTCCCAATTCATCAGCACCACGGGGTACAGCTCGAGCCCCGTGTCCCGCTCGCCGGCGATCACAAGGCTCTGACAGCTCTTGCGGAAATGTACCGTGTTGTTTTTCTTATACAGCTTGATGACGTAGGTCGCCTTCGTGCCGACAAGCTCCTTCTGCCCGAAATCGCCCGATTGCTCCGCCACGTCCGAATCGGGGCGGATCAGAGCAATTTCATCCTCAGAGGCGCCGTTTTCCCTTGCCTCCTCCCGCAAGCGCGAGACCAATTCGCGCCCCGTTAACAGAATGTAGGGCTGATCCTCCACGCAGGGGTTGTTCACGTCACCGAAAAAGACCTGCGTGCCGTCGACGAGGCTTGTGACGAAATCCCCGCGGAAGCCCTGCGCGCTCTTCTTATCGGGGTCCCAATAGACGTACAAAAACAGATCGCCCGTAACGGCCGCATCCTGCAGACCCATCGTCAGAAGTCGGTCGATCTTGTCCTTGTCAAAGCGGTAGTTGACGTATCGCGTCAGCAAGCGGCAGGCCTCGTCCACCGTTTTTCGCTTCTCCCGATCGGAGACCAGCTCCATTCCCTCGGCAGAAAAATGAAGTGAGAGCTTTTGGCTCATAATGGTCGAGATGAAATAATTGATGACACGCTTGAACAGATTGAATACGGGCGTGGGCAGATCCCCCGCGGGAACGCCGTGCCACTGATCCCCGCGGTAAAAGCGTTCGTTGCGGTTGACGGTGTCGTACAGTCCGATCAGTCGGTTATATTCCCTGCCCTTCTCCAAGAGGGCAAAATCCTCGCTGAGTGTCTTTTTATCTTCGCCGTTCATAGTCACCTTCCCTTTCGCATTTTGTGTGCGGAGTATAGGGATGCCTCCTGCTGACAGTCAATGACATTCGGTGAAATTTTTGTAAAAAAAGAAAAGCCCAAGTGCTTTTTTTGCACTTGAGCTTTGTTTTGGTTGTCGTTTTTCAGGAACGGACGGTCTTAAAGTTTCCGTAGATCTCGCTGACCGAGGAGACGCAGGCAAAGGCGCCGGGATAATGGGAGATGATCTCGCGCAGCTTTGCGATCTGGTGCTTATTGATGATGCAGACCAGAACCTGCGTTTCCTTGCCGGAATACATTCCCTTGGCGGGCATCACCGTCACGCCGTGGTGAAGCTTTTCGAGGATCTCCGTCGAAAGCGCCTCGTGGTTTTCGCGACAAACGATCTCGAAGCGAAGCTGCTCCTTGCCGCCGCGCAGGAACAGATCGCTGACCTTGCTGGTCAAAAAGCAATAGAGGATGCAAAGGATGACCGGCTCAAGCTTGTAGCCGTACACAAAGTAGGACGCGCCCGCAACGAGGGCGTTGATCGCAAAGATCAGCCAAACCAGACTCGTCTCGGGCCTTTTTTCGTGAACGAGCGCCGCCACGATGTCCGTGCCGCCCGTCGAGCCGTTGTTGCGGATGACCACGCCGTAAATAAAGCCGTTGATGACGCCCGCGGTCAGCGGAGCCAGCACGGCGCTGTTTTCGCTTTGATAAACAAAGGCCGACAGATCCAAAATGTCACGGAACAGGATCAGAAACAGAGAAAACGCAACGGAAAACAAAAGGCTCTTGGCCGCATATTCCCGATCCACCGAAAAAAAGGCGAAGATACAAAGCGGCACGTTAATCAGAAGGCTCATATAGCCCACGGAAACGCCGAGCTTATACTGGATCATCGTGGCAATGCCGTTGAGCCCCGCAGGGGCAAAGGCGTTTTGGAAAATCAAGATCTGATAGTTGAGCGCCATGACCAAAGCCATCAATAAAATGACGCCGTAGGACAGCATTTTCTTGCGAAGGGACAAAAAAATCACCTCGAAAACAATATTTTTCTTGACAGAATTTGACCTTTTATACTATACTGATCTATAAGAAAACCTGCTTGATAATCGAAAAACTATTGAAAATAGCAATAGGTGAAAACAATGGATATCAAAGTGATGCGCAATTTCGTGGAGATCGTGGACAGCGGCTCTCTCACAGCGGCCTCGAAAAAGCTCTTTCTGGCACAGCCCGCCCTTTCCAACCAATTAAAAACGCTGGAAGGAGAGCTGGGCGCCGTTCTCATTGAGCGCAACTCCCGCCACCAAAGGCTGACGGATGCGGGTCGGCTCTTTTACGAGCGCGCCAAGACCATTCTGGCCTTGGAAGGAAGCCTGATCCGAGAGATCGAGGACGTGCGCGAGGGAGAGGTTGGCCATTTGAAGATCGCCACCGTACACTCGGGCGAGATGCTGCTGCTGCAAAAGGTGCTTCCCACCTTTGCCGCCCGCTACCCCAAGGTCACCTACCGCATCTTTGAAAAGGAGTCGGACGTGCTTCTCTCCATGCTCAAGGACGGCGTGGCAGACGTGGCGCTCGTTCGAACCCCCTGCCTTCTGACCGACGAGATGGAAGTACGCTTCATCGGGGACGAAAAGCTCGTTTGCGTCTTTGATCCCGAGCTGTTCGATTTAAAGGGACACGACGGCAAGATCGCCGTATCCGAGCTGCAGGGCGCGCCGCTCCTTCTCGTGCACCGCTACGAGGAAATGTTCCTCGAGCTATGCCGCGAGGCGATGCTTGAGCCGAACCTGCGCTGTGTCAATCAGCAGCTTTCGATCACCTTGCGATGGGCCGAAGCCGGCCTCGGCGTTGCCATCATCCCGCAGGATATGCTCATCCACGGCTCACGCCCCCTGTCCTGTCTGGAATTGGAAGGAGAGGGCACCGGCACGCAGCGCGCGCTGGTCACGATGAAAAATTCCTATCAGTCCAAGGCGGTCAAAAACTTTTTGGCCTGCTGTGAAACGCTTCTTTAAATCCGCGGCGGAACTTCGGTTCCGCCTTTTTTTATGCCGCGCTCTCGCCCGTGGCCTTTTCTACGAGCGTGCGAAGCGCCTTGTGCCAGATCAGCTCCTCGCGGATCTGATCCTTTCCGTAATACGCCTCGTATTCCTCGGGGGATGAAAAGCTTCCCGAGACGGCCTCGTAATAGGACGAAAGCCCAACGTTGTACTCCTCCTCGGAGAGCGTGGTCTGAAAGTGCCGCGCCAAGCGGCAGAAGATCATATCGTTGCGGCAAAGCTCACGCGCGTAATTCAATACTTCCGCTTCAAAGGATGGCATATCGCTCTCCAGCACCTCGGTGACGTACTCCTCGAGGGAAAGCGCCTCCTGAAGCGCCTGCATTTCGTAATAGCTTCGGTAATCGGCCTGATAGGCGGTCAATTCCTTTTCGGGATAGCGAAGCACCGTAACGGTCTTGACAAACTCGATCCAAACGGTCGAGAGCAGGGCCTTTTCCTTTTCCGCGAGAATGTCCTCCCGCAGAGAGGCGCGGAACTCCTCTGCGCTTTCGAAATTCATTCCCTTCAGGGAGCGGGCAAACTCGTCGTTGCACTCGGGAAGGCTGTGCTGTAAAACCGTCTTGACCGTCGCGCTTGCCTTGACGGTCTTGCCGCGCCAAAGGCCGGCGGCGGCCGTGTCGGGGTAGGTATAGTCAACGCTTCTCACCTCGCCCGCCGCCGCACCGATCAGCACCTCGGCAAGGGCCTGCTCCAATTCGGGATTGGAAGCATCCCCTAAAACCAAGGTGAAGTCCTTGCGGGAATACTCCTCCTGAAGCTCTCCCCCGTAGAACAGGGAAAAGTCGATGACGAGCTTGTTATATCCCTCGGCAGGGCCGCTTTTCTCCGTAAAGGATGCGTTGGCAAGCAAGACCTGAAAGACCGCCGCTTCCAATTCCTCGTCCGTGACGACACTCGGGTCGGACACGGTCACGCGAAACGAATCGGGATCTCCCATTTCAAGGTATTCACTTAAATCGTAAGCGTATCTCTCGACGGGCGCGGTCTCCTGCGCTCCGCTCTCGCTCGGCACTTCTCCTCCGCCGCAGGAAGAGAGGATCAAAGAAAGCGCCAACAGAAGCGCCGCACAGCGAAACAGCCTCATGATGCCGCCGTGCGCGTGGCATTCTCTACGAGAAATTGACACGTCGCCTCGTGCTTGAGCTGATTGGTAAAATAAAACGGGCCGTAAATATCAAGATAGGCAGTCAGAAAATCCTGCACCGTATCAAACGAGCCGGCGCTGTTTTCAAACAGCCCCCAGATCAGCATCGTCACCTGCTCGGGCGTGACCTCAAGATTCTCGTTTTTTACGATCTGGTAGGAGAACAGATCCGTCTTGACCGCCTCCTGCGCGTAGAGATTGGCACTCTCCATAAACTTCTCGTAGGTCATTCCAAGCATTTCTTCGCAGTAGCTTTCAAAGCTTTCGCCCTCTTGCATTCCCTGCGCGTGGTAATCGGTGTAATGCTGAACGTAATGCTCCAGCTCCTTTTTCGGCAGATCCGTAACGGTACTGCTTTCCAGAAGCTTGACCTGCAGATACCAGCGGATGCGGTCGGCGGCAAGCGCCTCCTGCTCCTGATTTCTCAGCGCGCGCACGCTTTCCACGAACAGCTCCTTGGTGGCAAAGGAAGTGCCGTAGAGGGCGTTGACCGATTCCAGATTCAATTCGGGGATCAAAAGCGGTCGGCTGATCTCGCTGACCGTCACCTCAAAGCGAAGCGTTTTGCCGTTCAGCCCGATCTTGGCGTAATAGGGCGAGGTGGTGACCTCGAATTCCGTCTGTTTCCCCAATTCCGCGCCGATCAGCGCCTCCTCAAAGCCGGGGATGAGAACGTGACTGCCGACAAGCACCTTCTGCTCCTCGGCGCTGGCACCCTCCATATATTCCCCGTCGAGATACCCGCGGTAGCTGATCGTGCAAACGTCGTATTTTTTCACCTTACCGCTTTCCACGGTAGAATACTGCTCGTCGGTCAGAAAATTCTGAAGCAAAAAGCAGTTCATGTAATCCTCAAACGCCTCGTCGCTGACGGTGGTTTGAATATAAGGGTCCTCGGGATAAGAAATGCCCTTGTACTGCCCCAATTTCATATAGGCCGACAGATCCTCGTAGGCGTACATCGCGTCCTTGTCGTAGTAGCCCGAAAACAATCGGTCGACAAATTCATCCACGAAGGCCTCGGGCGTGGGAGCGGTCTCCTGCGTGGTCGGCTCTTCCTTGCAGGCGGAAAGCGAGAGCAAAAGACAAAGCGCGAGAAGCGCCGTCAAAAGCCGCTTCATCGCTCGGCCTTCTCTGCCGCCAGCCTTGCGGCGGTCAGCGTATTTTTCAGGAGCAGCGTGATGGTCATCGGGCCGACGCCGCCCGGTACGGGCGTGATGTAGGAAGCCTTCGGGAAAACGGCGTCGTAATCCACGTCGCCGCAAAGTCCGTTTTCGTCGCGGTTCATTCCCACGTCGATCACGACCGCGCCTTCCTTTACCATATCCTCGGTCACAAATTTCGCCTTGCCGACGGCCGCCACGAGAATATCCGCCTCGCGGCAGATCTCGGCAAGCTGCTGCGTTCTCGAGTGGCACACGGTCACCGTGGCATTGCGGTGAAGCAGAAGCATCGCCATCGGCTTGCCGACGATGTTGCTTCGGCCGATCACGACCGCGCGCTTGCCCGCAGGGTCGATGCCGTAGGCGTCAATGAGCTCCATAATGCCCGCGGGCGTGCAGGGAACGAAATCAAAATCGCCCGTCATAATGCGGCCGACGTTCTCGAAGGAGAAGGCGTCGACGTCCTTTTTCGGATCAATGGCCGCGATGACCGCCTTGGAGTCGATGTGACGCGGCACGGGAAGCTGAACCAGAATGCCGTGAATGGCCTCGTCTTGATTCAGCTCTTCGATCAGCGCAAGAAGCTCCTCTTGTGTCGTGGCGGCGGGAAGGGTGTATTCGCGGGAGAGAAAGCCCACCTCGTCACAGCCCTTCTTTTTGTTGCGAACGTAAATGGCGGATGCGGGATCGTCCCCCACGAGAATGACCGCCAGACCGGGTCTGACGCCCGTTTCGGCAATCAGCCGTTTCGTTTCCTCGGCAATCTCGGCGCGAAGCGCCTTGGCCGTTTCCTTTCCGTTGATGATCTGTGCCATTGTTATTCCTCTTTTCCCTCTTTTTCGTTTTCCTGTGCGATCTGATGCCCTGCCTTCTCTTCGACGGCCGCTTCGGCGGCATCAAGGGCAGTTTCCCCTGCCGTCTCGCTCTCCGGTGCGGGAGCGTCGGCGGCCTTTTCGGTCAAGGGCGGATTCTTTTGAAACAGAATCAGAATCACCGCCAGCGCGATGCCCGCCAGCGCCGTGAAAATGCCGATGCACTGCGCCAGACGGTACGGCCCGATCATCAGAGAGTCGATGCGAAGTCCCTCGACCAGCGTGCGGCCGATGCCGTACCAGACCAGGTAAAAGCAGAGGATCTCTCCGTCGAATTTTTTAAAGCGGTACAAAAGAAACATCGCGATCAGAAAGCCCGTAAAGGTGATGACGGATTCGTACAAAAAGGTCGGATGCACGGGACGGCCGCCGTCGATCTTCATCCCCCAGACAAGGTCGGTGCGCGTGCCGTAGGCCTCGGCGTTGATGAAATTGCCCCAACGGCCGATCGACTGTGCCAGAAGCACGCCCGGCGCGATCGCATCGAACACCTTCAAGGGGTGGTTCTTTTTGAATTTGGCTATGATCGGGATGACCACGATCCCCGTCAGAACGCCGCCGTAGATGGCAAGCCCGCCCTCCCAGATGGCGATCGCCTCGGGAAAGGTATCGTAATACTCTAAATTGGCCAGAACGTACATCGCTCTTGCCCCGATGATGCCAAGCGGGATGGTGATGAGAAAATAGTCGATGAACGAGTCGGTGCCAAAGCCCTCACGGCGAGTGGCGTTATACAAAATGACCGCGATGGCCAGGATCATCGCAAAGCAGATGATGACCCCGTACCAGGCGATGTCGATCTTGCCGAACAGATCCTCCACGAGGAATCGGTCTACCTGAAACGGGCCGATCCCCAATTCGGGAAATTCCAGCACGGTTGCCATGGGCTGTATCATATCATTTCTTCTCCTTTTTCGGTTTTACCGCCGAAAGCACCACACGATCGGCGCGGTACGACAGGCGGATTCTCTCCTTTAGATCCTCAAAGGTCACGGCTGCGACGGTCTCGGGGTAGCGGAGCATATCCGTTCCGGAAAACGCAAAATCCATAAAGGATTCGGCGATTTCCGTGGTGGAATTCCAATCCTGCACGGCGCGGGCGTACACGGCGCGGCGGCTTCTTTCAAAATCCTCTCGCGTCAAAAGCGAGGCGGCCTCGGCCACGGTCTCGCGGATGCGGCGGTACATCTGCTCGGGGCGGCGGGATTCGCCCAAAATCAGCAAATACCCGTAGCTGCGGGAGAGGTTGTACTCCACGGAATACTTATCTCCGATCAGCCCTGCCTCGTAGTTTTCGTTGTAAAAGCGGCTGGATTTTCCGAACAGAATATCCGAAAGGATCTCGTGCTGTGCCTGCTTTTTCAGGATCGAATCGGCCGTCGGATTCTTTTTCAAGTCGTTTTCCTTCATACCGACCGCAAACAGCGGGATCGCCACGGGAAATTCCTTCACGACGCGCTTTTTGTTGACCCGCTTCGGCTCGCGCGGAAAGCGCGTTTCGATGCGGATCGGCTCGCTCTTTTCGAGCGTGCGGTCCATCACCTCCACAACCCTCTTGCGCTCCCACGGGCCGCAAAGCACCAGAAGCATATTGTTTAAGTTGTAGAAGGTCTGATAGCAACGGTACAGGATGGCATCGTCAATCTGCGCGATGGTCTGCTCCGTTCCCGCAATGTCTACCTTGACGTTGTGCTCCACGAACAGCGCCTCGAGCAGTCCGTAATAGAGCTGATGGAAGGGCTCGTCCTGACACATACGGATCTCCTGCCCGATGATTCCCATCTCTTTTTGTACGGTCTCGGGGGTAAAATAGGGGTGCGTCACGAAATCGAGAAGCACCTCGAGGTTTTCGTAGTAGCGGTCGGTGGCCGAAAACAGATAGGCCGTCATCTCGTTGGAAGTGAAAGCGTTGCAGGAAGCACCCAGCGCCGCAAAGCGGGCGAAGGTATCGCTCCCGTCCTCGTTTTCAAACAGCTTGTGCTCCAAAAAATGGGCAATGCCGTCGGGCACGGTGACAAAGTCCGCCTCGTTTTGCGTTTTGAACACGCGGTGAATCGAGCCGTAGCGCGTACCGAACAGGGCAAAGGCCTTGCGATGCTCCTTGGGAATCATCACGACCTGCAGGCCGCTCGGGTGCGTCCCGTAGTAATAGCCCTCGCGCAAAAGATCGTTTTTCTTATGGTAAAATCTCATTGTTTCGCCTCCTTTGCCGTCAGCGTGTAGACCGTGTCAAGCGTGATGAAATCGGAGACGGCCATCACGTCCTTTTGCGTGATGCTCTTGAGCTGAGCGATGATCGACTCGGGCGATTCCGAAATGCCCGACAGAAGGCGCGGCAGATACCACTCGGCCAGAACGGAAGGGTTGTCCCCGAGCGCCAAAAGCGAATGGATGATCGCGCCGCGGGCGCTTTCCAGCTCCTCGGGCGTGATATTTCCTTTTTTGATCTCCTCCATCTGTCCGAGCGCTTCCCGAATGGCAACCGAGCGGTTTTCGGGAGCAATGCCCGCGTAAATGAGCATCAGCCCCTTGAGCGCGTCGGCCGTGGAAGAAATGGAGTAGCAAAGGCTCATCTTCTCTCGCAGATGGCAAAACAGCTTCGAGGTCAGACAGCCGCCCAAAACGGCGTTGTAGAGCGTGAGCGCGCGGTAATGCGCGTCGTGGTAGGTGGTGGCGGTGCGAAAGCCCATCACAAGATTAGCTTGGGTGACGTCCATCTCCTCGGTCACCTCGCGAACGCCCCTTGCCTTGGTGCGAACGGAGATCTCGGGCAGAGGCCCTGCCGTGCGGGGCAGATCGGAAAACAGCTTCCTCGCCCATTCCGAGACCGAAGCACGGTCAAAGCGGCCGACGAAGAACAGCTCAACCCTCGCCTCCGACAACAGAGCGCGGTAATACTCGGTCAAGCTTTGCGCGGTGATCCGCCGGATCTCGCTGCGATGACCGAGCGGGCAGGTGCTGTAGGGCTCAAGGCGGCACATGTGCTCGATCATTCTGCCTCGGGCGTAGCGCGCCTTGTTGTTCACGAGCGCGGCGATATCGTCCAGCACGAATTTTTTCTCGCTCTCCAGATACTCCTCGGAAAACGCGCCGTTCGGCAGGTACGGGTCAAACAAGACCTGCTCTAACATTTGCATTCCCTCGGCGGTCACGTCCTCGCCCGAAAAGGCGTAAGAATTATCCAGAAGCGAAAGCGAAAGCGAGAGCGTGTGCCACTCCCCCAGCTTTGCCGTATCGGAATCGAGCTGGGCATCGTAGGCGTTGTCCAGCGCGCGGTTGAGCGAGATCATATCGGGGTATTTTCGGCAGCCTCGTGTCAGAACGCGCGACAGCAGCGTATTATAGGAAGCGGTGCGGCGATTTAGGGGCGTGACGAAATACAGCGTCAGGTAATTATTTTTGTATCGGTCGTTATCAATAAAGTTCAGATACACTTCTTTTCCGATGCACAGCCGATCCAAAGACTTTTGATTCATATTCGTTCCTTTCTTGCAAAAGATCCAAAACTGTCCTTTTATCATTATACTACACGAAACGGCGCTTTTCAAACCTTTTTCAGTATTTTTTGAAAAAACGGGCATTTTTGTGCTTCTTTTCCGCCGCTTGGAGAAAAATACGCAAATAATTCGTCTTTTTCTCCATTTTCAAAAAAAACTATTGCATATTATTTCTCTTTTTGATAAAATAAATATGAATTTGAACGTTTACAGAAAGGAACCCGAACCATGACCAATAACGTTACCGTAAACCAGTGGCTTCAGGAGATGAAAGCGCTTCTGAACCCCGACAAGATCGTGTGGATCACCGGCGAGGAGTCTCAGCTTGAGGCCCTTCGCGAAGAAGCTTGCAGCACCGGTGAAATGCTCAAGCTCAACGAGGAAAAGCTCCCCGGCTGCTATCTGCACAGAACCAAGCCCAACGACGTTGCCCGCGTAGAGGACAGAACCTTCATCTGCACCTCCGTCAAGGAAGACGCAGGCCCCACCAACAACTGGTGCGCGCCCGCCGATATGTATAAAAAGCTCTACGACATTGCCCGCGGCACCTATCAGGGAAGAACGATGTATATCATCCCCTTCTCGATGGGCCCGATCGGCTCTCCCTTGGCCAAGATCGGCATTGAGATCACCGACTCGATCTACGTCGTTCTCAATATGGCGATCATGACCCGCGTAGGCACGAAGGTGCTCGAGGTGCTGGGCGATTCCAACGATTGGGTTCGCGGCCTGCACGCCAAGTGCGACGTGGATCCCGAAAACCGCTACATCTGCCAGTTCCCCCAGCACAACACCATCATCTCGGTCAACTCCGCTTACGGCGGAAACGTTCTGCTCGGTAAGAAGTGCTTTGCTCTGCGCATTGCCTCCTATCAGGGCTGGAAAGAGGGCTGGATGGCAGAGCACATGCTCATTCTCGGAATCGAGAATCCCAAGGGCGAGGTCAAGTACGTCGCCGCCGCCTTCCCCTCCGCTTGCGGCAAGACCAATCTGGCTATGCTCATTCCTCCGGAATACTTGAGAAAGAAGGGCTACAAGGTTTGGACCGTCGGTGACGACATCGCCTGGATGCGCATCGGCCCGGACGGCAGACTCTACGCCATCAACCCCGAAAACGGCTTCTTCGGCGTCGCTCCCGGTACCAACGAAAAGAGCAACTTCAACGCACTCGCCTCCACCAAGAAGGGCACCATCTTCACCAACGTTGCCCTCGACCTTGATGACAACACCGTTTGGTGGGAAGGTCTGAACAAGAACCTGCCTCAGAACGCGCTCGACTGGAAGGGCAATCCCTGGGATCCCGCCAAGTTCGACAAGCAGGACAAGTCCACCTGCGCCGCTCACCCCAACTCCCGCTTCACCGCTCCCGCCAAGAACTGCCCCTGCATCTCGGAAGAGTTTGACAAGGGCGCAGGCGTTCCGATCTCCGCGATCATCTTCGGCGGCAGAAGAGCCAAGCTCGCTCCGCTGGTGTACCAGTCCAAGGATTGGAAGAACGGCGTGTTCGTAGGCGCGATCATGGCCTCCGAGACCCCCGCCGCCGCTGCCGGTGCCGTTGGTGTGGTTCGCCACGACCCGATGGCCATGCTTCCCTTCTGCGGCTACAACATGGGTGATTACTTCCAGCATTGGCTCGATATGGGCGAAAAGCTCGGAGACAAGGCTCCCAAGATCTTCAACGTCAACTGGTTCCGTACCGACGACGAAGGCAACTTCATTTGGCCCGGCTTTGGCGACAATATGAGAGTGCTCAACTGGATCATCGACCGTTGCGAGGGCAAGGCTGACGCCGCCGAGACCGCCATCGGTTACATCCCCGAGCCCGAGGACATCGACCTGACCGATCTGGATATGGACATCGAGACCCTCAAGAGCATCCTCGCCGTCGACAAGGAAGCTTGGGACAAGGAAGCCGCCGACATCACCGAGTATTTCAAGAAGTTCGACCGTCTCCCCAAGGAATTGGCCGCTCAGCTTGAAACCCTCAAGGCAAACCTTGCCAAATAAAAAGCAAAGTCAAGACCACCGGTTGAACCGGTGGCTTGCACAGCCCCTATAAGGGGCTAATACAGGCTTCGTCCCTGAAAGGGACTACTGAAGTTTGACAACGCATTACACTCACAGGCAGCCGCTCACGTGCGGCTGTCTTTTTT
>JAZRZQ010000118.1:0-5875 GCA_045601445.1 Eubacteriales bacterium
CGCGTCGATCACGCCCTCGAGGAAATGAAACGAGGAAAGCTCGATCGGTGAGGACTGCGTGTCGGGGTACATACCGCAGGGGGTGGTGTTGATGATGACCTGTGCGTTGGTATGGATCGTTTTGGCCTCGTCATAGCTTGCGTATTCCTGCGTTTTTTTGCGGCTGACCGTCACGATCTCCGACGCGCCAAGATCGCTCGCAACGACACTTGCGGTCTTGCTCGTACCACCCGTGCCGAGAATCAATACTTTTTTTCCGCAAAGGCTGATGCCGACCCGTTCAATGAGCGCTTTCATTCCGTAATAGTCGGTATTGTAGCCGTAGAGTCTTCCCTCTTTTTGAACGATGGTATTGACCGCGCCGATGCGCCGCGCCACCTCGCTGACCGAATCGAGATACGGAATCACGGCCTTCTTATAGGGGATGGTGACGTTGATGGCCGAAAACTCTCTTTTCTCAAAGAAGTCGGGCAGTTCCTCTTCCTTCAGTTCAACAAGCTCATATTCGTAATCGGCAAGACAAGCGTGGATCTCCTTGGAAAAGCTGTGCTTCAAGGTCTTTCCGATGCAACCGTACTGTTTCATATTGCGTTTCCCGTTTTGTTCATTTTAAATAATCCGTTCCGAAGCGCAGGCAAAGCGCATCGCAAAGGGCAATGGCAGTTACTGCGTCCTGCACGATTCTGGCGCGATGGACGATGGCGGGATCGTGTCGGCCCTTCGGCTCCAGCACCGCGTCGCACATTGCTTTGAAATCGACGGTATTTTGAGGACGAAAGATCGTCGGGGTCGGCTTGATGGCCGTGCGGAACACGATGGGCATTGCGTTCGTGATACCGCCGCAGATGCCGCCGCTGTGGTTGGTTTCGGTCACGACTCTGCCGTTTTGCACTCTCATCGCATCGTTTGCTTGACTGCCGCGCCAATCACAGATGGCAAAGCCTGCACCGAATTCCACACCCTTGACGGCGGGAATGGAAAAGAGAATATGTGAGAGACGCCCCTCGAGGGTATCAAACCACGGCTCGCCGACGCCCTCGGGCATTCCGATCACGGCTGTTTCCAAAATGCCGCCGACGCTGTCTCCCTCCGAGGCGGCCGCAAGAATGGCCTTTTGCATCTCTTCTCCCTTTTCTGCATCCAGAACTGCAAAGGTCTTTTGATTCAGAGAGGAAAGATCTGCGGACAGATCGCAAAAATTTCTGTCAGAGATGCCCGCACAGCGCTTGACGTGCGTTCCGATCACGACGCCTTTTTCTTCCAAGGCACGCTTGCAGATCGCACCGGCCGCCACGAGGGCCGCCGTAATTCGTCCGCTGAAATGACCGCCACCGCGCGAATCCTGAAAGCCGTGATATTTGCACTCGGCCGTGTAATCCGCGTGAGAGGGGCGGGCAACGGTTTTCATTTGCGAATAGTCCCCGCTTTTTACGTTTTCATTGGGAATGAGGATCGTAAGGGGTGTTCCCGTTGCGGTATTTCCGACCACGCCGCTGACGATGGAAAACTCGTCCTTTTCCTGACGTGAAGTCGAGATCTTGCCGCTCGGGCGGCGAAGGGTGAGCATATTTGCGATATACTCGCGATCAATCTTAATTCCCGGTGCCAAGCCGTCAAGGGTAGCACCGATATACTCCCCGTGACTTTCTCCGAAGAGCGTGACGCTCAAGCTGTTTCCAAAGGTATTTTTCATCATTCACGACCTTTCAGGCAAGACTTTGCCAAATTGATGACGTCAAGACATTTCATGGTCTTCATTTGAAAGCTTCCGATGCGATCAACGAGAGTGACGGTAACGGTGTCGCCGTCCGCCTTTTTATCGTGAAAGGCCGCTTCGGTAATCTTGTCCCAATCATAGGAAAGCTCACGGTACAGATCGCACTTCTTCAACACCTCAACAAGGCGCGGGCGAATCGCATCCGAGCACATCGGAATCATTCCCAGCGCGACACATTCACCGTGATAAAGCTCACTCATTCCCTCACTGCTTTCGATACCGTGGCCGACCGTATGGCCGAAATTGAGAATTTTACGAAGACCCGTTTCCTTCTCATCCTGCTCGACGACGCTCTTTTTGATCTTCAGAGAGCGAATGATGATCTCGTCGAGGCTTTCCTCGATCTTGCCGTGGCAGAAAAGATCAAAGAGCTGCTCATCGGAGGTGAGTGCCATTTTGATCGCTTCGGCAAGTCCGTTTGAGATCTGCCTCTTCGGCAGGGTCTTTAACAAATCGGGGTCGATAAGCACCTTTTTAGGCTGAAAGAACGCGCCGACGACGTTTTTTACGCCGCCGAAATTGATCGCGGTCTTACCGCCGATGGAAGAATCAATCTGAGAGAGGAGTGTCGTGGGAATATTATAAAAATCAATGCCGCGCATATAAGCCGAGGCCGCAAAGCCCGCAAGGTCTCCGACGACGCCGCCACCGACGGCGACCACACAGTCCTTACGGGAAAAGGAGTGATCCAGCATCGTTTGCAAGAGCTGTCCGAAGGTCTCGAGGCTCTTGGAATCCTCGCCCTCATCTACCGTGCAGATCACGCCTTCGCGGCACATAGCGGCAAGGGAAGCGGCGTACTGCTTCGGAACGCCCGAATCGGTCACGACCAGAACGCGCCGATCCAAATTCAAATGCTCCTTTGCTTTCAAAAGAGCGCCGCGACAGACAACGATATCATAGCTGTCCTCGCCTAAATTCATACGGATTGTCATCGTTTTCACCTTAAATCTCGGCGTGGGGAGAAAAGCGCCCCGCCACCTTGAGCTGATCGCAAACGGCACCGAGCTCCTGCATCATTGCAACACCGGAATCGGTATCGACTGTGCCGTCAATCTCTACGTAGAAATAATACTGCCACGAGTGCTTTTTCATCGGGCGACTGCGTAGGGCCGTCATATTATAGCCGTATTTTCCGATGATGGCCACCGCCGCTGCCAGAGATCCGGCCTCGTGCTTGACCGTAAACATCAGAACCGTGCTGGTCAAGGATGGGGACAAGGCACACACCTTGGAGAGAACGACAAAGCGGGTGGAATTCTCACCGCTCTTGTTCACGTTTGCCTCAATAACCTTCAGGCCGTAGATCTTAGCGGTTTCGACGCTGGCAATGGCACCGAGTGTTGGATCTCCCGCGACGGCTACCTCCTTGGCGGCGAGGGCGGTGTTGCTGACCTCCCGTGCTTCGATCCCGCGCAGTTTGAGATAATCACGGCATTGGCTGATCGCCTGTGGATGGCTGATGACGCGCTTGATCTGCTCGACGCTTGCCTCGGGAAGTCCGAGTAGATTCTGATGGATTTCAAGTTCATAGATCCCGTTGATATATAAAGGGCCCGAGAAAATCAAGTCCATCGTCTGACCGACCTCGCCTGCATAGCTGTTTTCAATGGGAAGAACGGCCGCGTCACAATCCCCCCTCACGACGGCGTCGTATGCCGACTGAAAGTCGGAGCAGGATACGCGATCGCCCTCGGGGAAAATGCGTCCTGCAGCGATGTGAGCAAAGGCACCCTCAACGCCGCTGTAAGCGATCTTGAGACCCGACTGCATACGGTATTGATACGCGCGGGAGACCGACATGACGTGCTTTAAGAAATCAATATAATACCCTTTGAGAACCTCGTCCTCGATGCGGGCCGCATTGGTTTCGATCACGGCATCCTCCCTCTTTTGATCGAGAATCGGAAGGCCGTATTCCTTTTTATGCTCGAAAACCAATTCAGCCGCTCGCATCCTTTTGATGAAAAGCTCTGCCATCTGAGAGTCGACCTCATTGATGATCTTTCTTGCCTGTTCCAGCTTGTTTGCCATATTCTCTCCCTCTTTCTTACAGCTTATCGGCGATATCGAAAATCAATCGCTCCGTCTTTTCCCAGCCAAGGCAGGGATCGGTGATAGATTTTCCGAATACGTGCTCGCCCGCCGTCTGCGCGCCGTCCTCAAGGTAGCTTTCGATCATAAGCCCCTTCACCAAACGCTTGATGTCAGGGTTTTCGTTGCGGCTGTGGACAATGTCCTTGGCGATGCGGATCTGCTCGAGATATTTTTTTCCGGAATTGTTGTGGTTGGTATCAACAATGATGGAAGGGTTGGTCAAGCTCGAAGCCTCGTAGAGCTCTTCCACGCGCAGAAGATCCTCATAGTGATAATTGGAGACGTTTCTGCCGGCATAGTCCACGTATCCGCGCAGAATGGCGTGAGCGTAGGGATTACCGTCGCTGGTGACCTCCCAACCGCGGTAAAGAAAAGTGTGCGAGGATTGAGCCGCTACGATGGAATTCATCATCACGCCGAGATCACCTCCCGTGGGATTTTTCATTCCAACGGGAATATCAAGACCGCTCGAGGTCAGGCGATGCTGTTGATTTTCCACGGAGCGAGCGCCGATGGCAACGTAGGAGAGAAGATCCGATAGATAGCGGAAGTTTTCGGGATAGAGCATCTCATCGGCGCAGGAAAACTCATAATCGCGAAGTGCAGCCAAATGCAGCTCCCGAATGGCAACGATCCCCTTGTACATATCGGGCTTGGCTTCGGGATCGGGCTGGTGGAGCATCCCCTTATAGCCTTTGCCGGTGGTTCTCGGCTTATTGGTGTAAATACGGGGGATGATAATGATCTTATCCGAAACCTGCTCTTGAATACGGCGAAGTCGGGAAACGTATTCAAGAACGGGATCCTTATGATCGGCAGAGCAAGGCCCGATCACGAGGATAAACTTGTCTTCCCTTCCGTCGAACGCCGCGCGGATGACCTCGTCGCGTTCAGCCTTAATGCGCTCCATCCGCTCTGTCAGGGGATATTCCTTTTTTACCTCCTGCGGAATCGGCAATTTTCTGTGAAAATTCATTGACATGGCGTACACCTCAATTCTTGTATGACAAAACAAAAAGCCCGCACTCTCTTGATGCTTTCAAAGCACAACAGATGCGGACTGTCCGTGTTTTTGCTTTCAAAACGGCTCTTATTGCTCGTTTTTTACAAAAGTCGGGCAGTCCTGTTTAAAGTAATAAAAGTAATAGAAACAAAACTTTTGATTCAACATTTCACTGCCTCCTTTTGCTTGATGCACGCATTATATCAAATTAGCACGGAAAAGTCAAGCCTTTTTACAAAGGAAAAAATGATTTTTTAAAAAGAAAACACAACGGATATTAGGAAGAAAAGACGGTATGATCCGAGGATCATACCGTCTTTTTGGCTTGGGTTATCAGAAAGTGCTTACTTTGCCAATCTGATCTTTCTGTCGTAGAAGCGGATCGCCGTGAGGCCGAGGCCGGCGAGGGCGACGAGCGCGAGCCAGAGCATCAGATTGCTTCCGTCTGCGGTCTGAGGCGGCGTGGGAACGCGGTAGGTGTTCTCAAAGACGACCTCCGAGACAGCGCCGTTATTTGCCGCATTCTTAATGACGGGAGCGGAAACAACGAGCTTTCCGTTGGCAGTATCGTCGGTCACGACAAATTCAACCACAAATTCGGTCTTGTCGTAGGTGACGAATTCTGCCGTGCCGCTCTTTTCGTAAACGGTGTAGGTAAACGTACCGGCTTTGGTAACCTCGATCTTATCAAAGAGGATCTTGCCCTGAGCGGTATTGGTAGCAGTCGAAACGATCTTTCCTTCGGCATCCTTCAATACGAATTCAAACTCGCCGTTTTGCAGATCGCGGCCGACCAGCTTCTTGACACCGACAACCGAGATCTCGGCCTTCGTGGGCTTGTAGCTGTTCTTGAACTCGACCGTATTGACGGGATTGCCTGCCAAGGTATAGGTAACGGATTCAGCTTCGAGATAGCCGCCCTTGTCCACGATCACGATCTTGACGCCGTAAGTGCGGGTGTCATAGGTGACGCCTGCGACGTTGTTGAGTTTTTCCGT
>JAZRZQ010000119.1:0-8625 GCA_045601445.1 Eubacteriales bacterium
ACCGGCAATACTGTAACCGTTACCAATTGCACTTACGGCGAGAAGGTTGTTGCCGAATAATTAGCACTTCCGTTCACTTAAATATATAATTTAGTCCACCCAACCCCTTCGGGGGGTTGGGCGGCAATCAAAGGGCAAAAATGCTTCGCATTTTAAGGTAAAAGGTAAGAAGTAAGAGTGAAGAAGTAAGGTGTCGGCATAGCCGACAAAATAAATCGTGCCAAAGGCACACCGAACCTATTCCCTATTCACTAATACTTACTGCTTCAAAACTACGCAGTAGTTTTTGCCTTTTGATTGCCGAGTGACAAGCTCAAATCTTGCAAAGGAGGTCGTTTGAATGGGCAAGATCAAGATAAAAATATTCGTTGTCTCACTCGTGGCAGCAATGATGGCGTTGATCAGCACGTCAACTCTTGCATATTACTCTACCGTAGGAAAAGCCACCAACGTTGTGACCTCCGGTAACATTCAGTTTATCATTCACGAAATGACCGATCAAGGAAAGGAATTTCCTAAAGAGGGCGTTTATATCGTTCCCGGGGACGTTGTTTCCAAGAAGGTCAGTATTGAAAACGATTGCGCGCATCCCTTTTATCTGCGTGTGAAGATGGTTTACGGTGTGGATTCGCAGGAGCTTGGTGCCGAGGACTGCTTTAAGCTCAATATTGACGAGGAGCACTGGGTCCTGCACGACGGTTGGTACTACTACAACGGCATCGTAAATCCCGATGAAACGACGCCCGAGGTCTTCTCCCACGTGGAGATCGTCGGCTCCAAGGTGGATAACAGCTATCTCGGAAAAACTTTAACGCTCACCGTGAAAGCGCAAGCCGTGCAGAGTGAAAACAACCCCATTACAGACGGCAAAACCTTTACCGCCTCCGGTTGGCCCGCAGAATAAGGAGGACGTGTAGATGAAGAAATTTTTCACGTTATTGATTACGCTCGCTTTGCTCCTCTCCTCTGCCGTAACGGCGTTTGCGGCAGACGGCAGGGTGACTTACAGCGGCAATGCAGGAAGCTTTGTATTTGAACCCGCCAGCGAGCATTCGCTGACCGATCTGTTCCCGAATTTCAAGGGCGTTATGCCAGGCGATACCTTAACACAGAAGATCACCGTGAAAAACGATGCGGATAACAAGGTTAAGGTAAAGATCTATATTCGCTCCCTCGGTGCTCACGCAGATTCCGTGGAGTTTCTTTCGCAACTCGGCTTGAAGGTCGCTAAGAGCGAAGAAAACGAAATGGCGTATATGTTTGATGCCGCAGCGAGTGAAACCGCACAGCTCACCGATTGGGTATGCCTCGGCACGCTTTATTCGGGCGGCGAGGTCAATTTGGACGTTGTTTTGAGCGTCCCTGCCACATTGGATAATAAATTTCAAAATAAGATCGGCTATCTCGATTGGGAATTTATGATCGAGGAATTTCCCATTGAGCCTGACGATCCCAAGCCACCGCAGACCGGAGACGATTCCAATATCGTTTTGTGGGTCGCTGTGACGATCTGTTCATCGGCAATGATCGTAATTCTTTTATTCCGGCGTAAAAAGGATCAGGAGAATCGCAACGACGCCGTAAAGCGCTGAAAACGAAAAGGAGGAATAAGGCGTGAAAATACAATTAAAGAAAAAGCTCTACAAACAAATAGCCTTAACCCTCAGTCTTTGCGCTTTGATCGTTTGGTGTGTTCTCGGCACAGGTGCTTCGCTTGCGTGGTTCAGCGATAGCTCCCCCGAGATCAATAATATTTTCCATTTTGCGGAATTTGATTTGGCCGTATCCCACCGTCTAACCGACGGGACGTGGAAGGAGATTGACGCTCAGACCAAGATCTTTGATGAAGAAGCTCTGTACGAGCCCGGCTACGTGCAGGTCGTATATCTGAAAGTAGAAAACAAAGGTACTGTACCTTTTAAGTTTTCCACGGCAGTGAACGTCAACGGCTGTATCGTTGCAACCAACGTGTTCAGTCAGGAATTTATGCTGCAGGACTACTTAAAATTCGGCATTACGACCGCAGACAGCGAAGATGCCATGAAGAATAGTGTTCCCAATCGGGAAAAGGCTGTGGAGATTGCAAATATGCCCTTGCACAACTATGCAACCGAAGCCGCAGAATTAGCTCCCGGAGCAACCAAATATATCGCCCTGATCGTGCGCATGCCCGAAGAGGTCGGCAACGTTGCCAACTACCGCGGAGACACTGTCCCGAAGGTGGAGCTTGGTATTACCGTCAAGGCAGAGCAAATTCAAGACTAACCCCCCAATAGCAACTCTCTGAAAGGAGGATGATCTTGTGAGAGAGCTTTACAACGATTTTTTTCACGTTCCCAAACACGGAAAAATACGTGAAAAAGTTATGCTTACTCGCGTGGTAACGACCGTTACCATCGTGATTCTTTGTCTTGCTGCGATGAGCTTTACCGCCTACGCTTATTTTTCCCACGATATCACCTCCGGCTCTAATACCATTCAAGCGGCGAAATTTGAGGCGCAGATTACAGTTACAAGTACAGAGCAAAACGGTGGGACCGTTAATCCGTCCTCGACGAGCGGCAAGAAAACCGTCTTTACGTTTGCTGATACCGGAACGTATACCGTTGAACTTGAAAAAGGAAGCAGTAGCGCGAAAACGGGATTTTGTATCGTTACCGTCGGGAACGAGGAATATCACACGCAGCAAATCGGCGTTGATATTAACGCAAATAACGAGCAACGTGATTTAGTCAGTTTTACTTTAAAAATCAACGAACCAAATGCCGTGGTTACGATCGAATCCCATTGGGGGACGTCCTCCTATTACGGTTTTAGCCTCGAGCAGAACGACGCTTCTTACATTATGAACGATCCCCACAGAGTGATCGTTATCGGCAATCCCGTCAATGGCGCATCTGACTCAAACGAGCAACAAAACGGGACGGGAATGACGCCGACGGAAATCATTCACACAGTCGCTTTTGGCGAAAACCTCACCAAGATCGCAAATCTGTATCAAACGACTCCGGAGCGCATTGCCATCTACAATGAGATCGACGATCCTAACGTCATCCTCGAGAGACAGAAGCTCAAGATTCCACCGTCTGAGTGGGAATCGGAAGAAACAACGGAAACACTCACTACCGAACAGAATCAATAAATGAATCGAAACCTAATTGATAAAATAAAACGTTTTTTCAACGGAAGTCACTTAAATGACGCGAAAAAGGAGACTGTCAACGTGGAAGGAACACCTAATACAGAAGAATTTGAGCGTTGCGTGATCTGCGGCGCATTAACCTACATTCCCGTTTCCATGCCGATTGATTTGCGCGAAAATTACCACGTCGGTTGCGGCCAAATTTGCGACGAATGTGCAAAGCAGCAACGCCGAGAAGCCGAGCGGGAGCTTTCCTGACAGAAGTAAAAGCAAAAAATGATAAAAGGAACCCGATTTGGGTTCCTTTTCCTTTTAGAGATAAAACTCCTTCAGATCATCGAGGCGCAAGAGAGCGGGCGAGTTGCCGTAGGGGACGCCGACGTCCACGTTGATCCAGGTAGGGGTGCGGAGAATTTTGCCTTTGTATTCATTACCGTAGCTGATGGTTGGTGTGTGGCCGAGGATCGTGATGGCATCGGAAAAATACTCGTCATCAAGCCTTGTGCTGTACCAGATCAATTCATCGGCGGCATAATCGGAGAGCTTTCTCTTGGGGCTGAAGTTTTCAAAGCCGCCGTGAACGAGAACAAAATCCCTCTCCCCTACCGAAACGGTTTCGTAGAGAGGGCAATCCCGAAGGTAATCGAGGATTTCAAGAAGAGTTTCCCGATCCGTGCAGTTCAGTTCGCGAAGGGCTTTTAAGGTGACGTCGCCGCCGTTTGCCATATAGTTTTGCAACAGCTCCATTTTCTCTTTGGAAAAGGAGCTGATGCTTTCATCCGTGATTTCATCAAAAACAAAATCGCAGGAGAGGAGCATTGCCTCGTGGTTTCCTAAAATGAGCTGAACGTTGGGCTGATACAAAAGCCATTTCAGCATTTCCACGCCGCCGTCGTTTTGGCGGTCGATCACGTCGCCTAAAATATAAAGCCAATCGGCATCGGAAAAGCCTGCTTTTGCAAGTAATTGTTCCAAGGTTTCAGGCGCAAGTCCGTGGAGATCGCTTGTTGTGTAAATTGCCATATCATCGCCCCTTTCTCACGATATATTATACCACAAATCAGGTGAAAATAAAAGAGTCTTGTGTATTTATAATAAATATCGAAAAGCTTATCATTTTTTTGCAAGGGATTGAAATTGTGCGGGAAAGGTGATATATTGGTCTTATGAGAATAGAATTGGTTTCGGAGGTGCTTTGATGAAAAAGGCATTTACGCTTTGTGCTTTTCCCGTGATCGGCTTGATTCTGGAGCTTTTGCCTTACGGAGCGGTCTGCCGCTTTGCCAATCCCGAGGGAGAGAGCTTTCGGGAGACCTTTTCCTATTTTGACCTCGTTCCGTTCGGGTACGGCAACGTTGGGCCGTTTTTGGCGGCAATCGGCACTTGCCTCGCTCTGATCTGTCTTTTGACGTACTTTGTTTCCAAAAAAGAGCTTGCCGTCGCGGTTGCAAGGGTCATTCTCGCACTTTCCTTTTTAGCGTCTCTTGGGCCTTTATCCTTCGGTCTTTCCTATTTCTCCGTTGTGGGAGCGGCAATCAGCTTAACGCTCCTCGCGGGTGGGATCGTTTTGGGCATACACGTCAAGGGACTGTAATCTCTTTTAAATCATTTTTTTAAAAAAAGCGTGATATGATAAGAAAAAGAAAAACGAATCGATCGGGAACGAAAATATGTGTAAAAAAGAAGAATGCGCAAGCGAGAGCGCTGCGTTGAAAAAAGAAAAAAAGACCAACCGCAGGATTGTAAAGCGAGTGCTTTGCACCGTCGGCATTTTCCTGCTCTCCCTTTTGCTTGCTGTTATTTTAATATTTTTATTTATCCTGTACTCCCCTTGGACCAGAGAGCTTCGGGATCGGTATATCCTGATGACGTACATGACCTCCAATCCTTGGCTTTGCACCACCTTTTTCTCGCAGGAGACCATTGATCGAGTCTTTATGGAAAACGGAAGTGAAATTCCCGACGAGCCGCAGGACCCTTCGCTGATCACACCGCATCCCTCTCCCGAAACAGGCGTGGAAACGGGAACGGAAGAAACAAAAACCGAAGAGCCTCAGAAGCCGATCAAGCCGTTTCATTTATCGGAAAAGTACCCCGGCGAAAGCATTTACGATGACGGTGAAGTGCAGATCGTTCAGTTTTCGGGAACGACTCCCGTTGGCAAATACACGGCGCGTCTGATTCAAATCAAGGATCCTTCCCGCGTGTTTCTCGGTGTGACCAACCGTGTCGGCAGTGTTGGCGGCAGTGCGGGTCACGGACAGCTCATCAGTGATTTCTGCACGACCAACGACGCGCTTTGCGGCATCAATGCAAGCGGCTTTGTGGACGAGGGCGGCGTCGGAAGCGGCGGTATTCCCCTCGGGACGGTCATCAAAAACGGGATTTACACCGTATACACCAACGAATGGCGTCACTCGATCATCGGCTTTGACGAAAACAATATGCTCGTGATGGGTGAGTTTACCGAAGAAGAATGCCGCGATCGCGGAATCCGAGATGCGATGAGCTGGCGTCAGCCCGCGCTTCTCATTCTCAACGGAAAGATCGTGGAGCAATACGGTCTGGCAGGTGGCTACGATCCCCGATCGGCCATCGGTCAATGCGCGGACGGAACGGTGCTTCTTTTGGTGGTGGACGGAAGCTCCCTTCGCGGCGTGGACGGCGCAAACTTTGCTTTGATGGCGGATATTCTTTACAGCTACGGAGCGGTGAACGCGGCCAATCTGGACGGCGGTACGTCCTCGTGTATGGCGCTGAACGGCAAGCTCATCAACACGGTGTGCAATCCACCCATTGCCAAGCGCGGTCGCTACCTTGCCACGGCCTGGCTCGTAAGAAACGAAGCGACGCCACAGCCGTAAATCATTAGATAAGAAAAAAAGGACGAAGATTCGTCCTTTTTTCTTTTTATTTATCAAAGAGAGCGCGACGGGCGGTGGAATGGCGCATCATTTCCCGCATTCCCTCCACGTCCTCGGCTTCAAGCATTGCTTTAAGCTTGCCGAACTGATCCATAAACAGATTCATCTGCTCGAGAAGAACGCTTTTGTTCGCAACGAATAATTCGCTCCACATCAGATCGTTGATTCTTGCGATTCGGGTGAGATCGCGGAAGGAGTCACCCGTGAATTTTTCGAGGTTTTCCTTTTCCGTGCAGGTCATCAGCGTCACGGCGATACAGTGTGTGAGCTGAGACAAAAAGCCGATCATTTCGTCGTGCTCCTCGGGAGAAAGCGTGGTGACGTTGGAAAAGCCGAGCAAGCGCCCAAGCTCGAGGCAGGTCTGAATGGCATCGGGGGTGTTTTTTTCGGTCGGAGTGACGATATAGTTTGCGCCGACGAACATTTTGTCCGTGCTGTTTTCGACACCCGAAACCTCGCGGCCCGCCATCGGGTGTGCCGCAATAAATTCCACGTCATCCCGAAGCATCTCTTGAATCTGATAGACGATACTGCTCTTGACACCGGTAACGTCGGTGATGAGAGCGCCTTTTTTCAGCAGGGACTGATTCTGTTCGATCCACTCCACGAAAACGTGCGGATAGAGGGCGAAGATGACAAGATCGGCCTCGCCGATCAAATCACGATCAAGTTCGACCGAGCCTGCGTCGATGATCTTGTT
The DNA here is from genome assembly GCA_045601445.1 of Eubacteriales bacterium. GTDB lineage: Bacteria > Bacillota > Clostridia > Oscillospirales > SIG627 > RGIG5579. Next base: position 6,767 of record JAZRZQ010000119.1, read on the forward strand.
TTTCAGCGCATAATCAATTGACTCCTGATCCAGCGTGATGGCGGCGATATGAAAACCGAAGCGCTTGAGCGCCTTGGCATAGCTTCCGCCCAAAAGGCCGAGGCCGACGATGAGTATTTTTTTGCTGACGTCTACGATCATAATAATTCCACCTTTGCTCCAAGCTTTCCGATGAGATCAAAAAAGTGCGGGAAGCTTTTTTTCACGGCCTCGACCCCTTGGATCGCGCCGCCCGTTTGTGTCAGGACAACCGACATCGCCATCACGATGCGGTGGTCGTTGTGCCCGTCAAGAATCACGCCGCAATCGCGCAGCTCTTGCTTGGGGACGATGATTTGATTGTCTCCGAACACAAGCCCGCCGCCGAGCTTTTGCAATTCCTCGTGCATGGCCGCGCCACGGTCACTTTCCTTGGCCTTGAGCCGATCCGTCCCCGTGAAGGTGGCACCGTTTTTGAATGCGGCCAAGGCAAAGAGAATGGGGCCGAGATCGGGACAGTCGGAAAGATCAAGCGTTGGCGTGCCCTCTTGGATTTTTTTAAAATACTCGCGGTACACACGATCGCCCTGTAAGCTGTCCGGATTTAAGTTTTGAACCGTCACGGACGAGCCGAGATAATTAAACGCATCCAGAAAGGCGGCGTTGGAATAATCCCCTTCCATTTTTCCCGAAAAGGAAGAAAGGCTTGTGTGGCGAACGGCGATCTCGTATTCCCCGACAAAGGAAACCGTCGCGCCGAAGGAGCGCAGAGCCGAGATCGTCAGATCGACGTAGGAGCGGCTTTCAAAGGGCGGGAGAATCTCGATGGTCGAGTCTCCATCAACGCTTAAAAGCGCAAAGATCAGCCCCGTGATAAACTGACTGCTCACGTCTCCGCGAAGGCGATACCGACCGCAGGTCAGCTTGCCGCAAACGCTGAGAGCGTTTTTCTTTTTTTCAAACAGAAAGCCTCTGTCTCGGCAAAGGGTCTCATAAACGTCAAGCGGGCGCTGAAAGAGGCGATCGCTCCCCTTCAGAGTCACGCGCTTTCCCAAGGTAAGCGCCAGCGGGATAAAAAAGCGCAGGGTACTGCCGCTTTCGCGACAGTTCAAAACCGCCTCTTCGACCTTGAGAAAGCCCTTTGGGTCGACGAGAACCTCGCCCCCGTTTACGGTGACGCCTGCCCCAAGGGCACGCAGGCAATCGATGCTTGCTAAAATATCCTCGCTGTAATCCACGCCGTCAAGACGGCATTTCTGCCCCGAAAGCGCCGCGCCGATCAGATAGCGATGCACCATACTTTTGGATGGGGGTGCTTCGGCAATGCCGTTCAAAAGGCATTTTTTCATGATTGCTTTCATACGATTCGTTCCGTTCGTTTTGCTACGATATAGTCTGCCTCCGCCTCGGGGGTCGCCATTTCGGGGACGATTACGTCGGCGGTTGCGCGATAGATTTCCTTACGCTCGTCATAGAGCCTTGCCAATTTATCCTCGGTATCGGAAAGGGGACGGTCAGAGGTGGCACGAAGCCTTGACAGAGGAGCGTTGAGGTAAAAGAGCGTTCCGTTTTGCTTCAGACTCCGAACGTTTTCCTCCCTCAGAATCGCACCGCCGCCTGTGGAGATGATACGGCCTGCTTGACTTGATACCTCCCGAATCACCTCGGACTCAAGCTCACGGAAATAGGCTTCTCCTTTTTCGTCGACAAGCTGCTTGATGCTCGTGCCGCATCGCTTTTCGATCTCATGATCCGTGTCAATCAACTCATAGCCGTCAAGACGAATGAGACCACCGACCGTGCTTTTCCCGCTTCCCGGCATTCCCGTCAGGACGACGTTCTCCTTGGCGGCGAGGATGGTGGCAAACACGCGGTCTGCC
>JAZRZQ010000120.1:0-14092 GCA_045601445.1 Eubacteriales bacterium
TCGTCGAATGGCTGATAAAAAGAAGGCCGTTTCCCGCGGAAACGTAATTTAATCAAAGAGAGGTTCAATTTGTGAACGTAAACGAATTTGTTAAACAGCATCAAGATGAGGTGCTTCGTGTTCTTCGCCTTCTTTGTGCCATTCCCGCTCCCTCGGGGATGGAAGAAAAGCGCGCCGAGTTTTGCAAGCAGTATCTGGAGGAGCTCGGAGCAAAGGGCGTCTATATTGATTCGGCGCTGAACGTCATTTACCCTTATGCCTGTGACTCCGGCGAGGATCTGACCGTCGTCGTGGCGCATACCGATACCGTTTTCCCCGACCTCGAGCCGATGCCCTATACGGAAACCGAGGAGTCCATCACCTGCCCCGGTGTCGGTGACGATACGGCAAGCGTGGCGGTGCTGCTTCAGGTGATCCGCTATTTCGTTACACACCGTCCCGAAACAAACGGCGGCGTACTCTTCGTTCTTAACTCCTGCGAGGAAGGACTTGGTAATCTAAAAGGAACAAGACAGCTATTCGCCGATTTCGAAGGAAGAATCAAACAGTTTCTTTCCTTTGATGCCAAGATCGAATCGTTTGTCGTTCGCTGTGTCGGTTCTCACCGCTATCGCGTCACGCTTCGCACCGAGGGCGGCCATTCCTTCTGCGCGTTCGGCAATCGAAACGCGATCGCGGAATTGGCCAAGATCGCCTGCCAAATCTACGAGATCGAGGTTCCCAAGATCGGCTCTTCCCGCACGACCTATAATATTGGCTCGATCAGCGGCGGTACCAGCGTCAATACGATTGCGCAGAATGCCGAAATGCTTTGCGAGTACCGCTCCGATTCCTTGGCTTGTCTTCAGGAAATGGAGAAAAAATTCTTTGCTATTTTTGCGAAAGCAAAGGAGCAGGGCTTGGATCTTGAAGTTGATCGGATCGGTGAGCGTCCGTGTATGGGCGACGTTGATCTCGATAAGATCGAAAAAATGGTTGAGATCTGCAAGCAGATCGTAGAGCCGCGCATTCCATCGGAAGTTAAAACCGGCTCCGGCTCGACCGACTGCAACATTCCGCTCTCTCTCGGAATTCCTGCGCTCTGCATCGGTGTTTACCGTGGCGTGGGAGCACACACGCGCACCGAAACCGTTTATAAGGATTCCTTGCCGCTCGGCTTGGAGATCGGTATTCGTTGTGTCGTCGCGCTGGCGCAAGCATAATCTCACAAAAGCCCTGCAGGATTTTTCTTGCAGGGCTTTCGCTTTTTTTCAAAAAAGACTCTTGACATTCTTTGGGATTGATGATATACTAACCGAGTCGCAAGTAAGAGGGATTTGCCTCTGTAGCTCAGTTGGTAGAGCAGGGGACTGAAAATCCCCGTGTCGTTGGTTCGATTCCGACCGGAGGCACCATTATTTGCAAACCCACCTGCGGATTTAGCTCATTTGGTAGAGCGCGACCTTGCCAAGGTCGAGGTGGCGGGTTCGAGCCCCGTAATCCGCTCCATTTGGCCTGGTAGTTCAGTTGGTTAGAACGCTAGCCTGTCACGCTAGAGGTCAGGGGTTCGAGCCCCCTTCAGGTCGCCAACAAAAGCACTTGCGAGAGCAAGTGCTTTTGTTTTCTCAATTCGTTTCGAAAGGACGTACGGATGAAGATCATTGCGCGTATTCACAGCGATTTTCCAAGCAAATTCGGGATTCCGCGTCAAAGCGGACTTTTGGATACTCTGGAAAGTCGCATCGTATTTGAAAAAGAGTTTCAAAACCCCGATTATCTTCGCGGTATTGAGGACTTTTCTCATCTCTGGCTGTTGTGGTGCTTTTCCGAAAATGAAAACGAGGGACATTCTCCGACCGTCAGACCCCCTCGCTTGGGCGGTAACCGTCGCGTCGGCGTCTTTGCGACCAGGTCACCGTTTCGCCCGAATCCGATCGGTCTTTCCTGCGTTCGCTTGCTCCGCGTTGAGAAAACGTCAAACGGGCTTTGCTTGGTTGTCAGCGGCGCTGACCTGATGGACGGTACTCCGATCTATGATATCAAGCCCTACCTATCTTTTTCTGACGCACACCCCGAAGCCGTCGGAGGCTTTGCCGACGAACATCTTTCCGATGCGCTCAGCGTGCGTTGCGACTCTGCGCTGTTATCAAAGCTTCCCGAGGATAAACAAGAGGCCGTGCTCGAGATCCTTCGGCAAGATCCACGCCCCTCGTATCATCACGATCCGAACCGTTTGTACGGCTTTTCCTTTTCCGATTTTGAGATCCGCTTTACCGTCTGCGACTCGGTCGCTACGGTCTGCAGCATCGAAAAAAGAAACGCAGTCGAATAAGACTGCGTTTCTTTTTTTCGTTCTTTTGTTCAGAGCAGAGCCTTGAGCTTTTCCGCCAGATCGGTCTTTTCCCAAGGCGCATTCAGCTCCTCACGGCCCATGTGACCGTAGGAAGCGAGCGGCTTGTAGATGGGGCGGCGCAGATCAAGCGTGCGAATGATACCCTTTGGGGTCAGATCAACGAGTCCTCTGAGCTGAGCTGCAATCACGTCGTCAGCGAGCTTGCCCGTTCCAAAGGTCTCAACCAAAACAGAGGTCGGCTCGGCAACGCCGATCGCGTAGGAGATTTGTACCTCACAGCGAGAAGCGAGTCCCGCCGCGACGACGTTCTTGGCTAAATAGCGTGCGGCGTACGAGGCGCTGCGGTCAACCTTGGTCGGATCTTTGCCGGAGAAGGCACCGCCGCCGTGGCGCGAGTAACCGCCGTAAGTATCCACGATGATCTTTCTTCCGGTCAAGCCGCTATCGCCCTGCGGTCCACCAACGACGAAGCGACCCGTGGGATTGACGTAAATTTTTGTGTCCGCATCGATCCATTTCGGGTCGATCGTGGACTCAATGACGTGACGGATGACGTCCTTGCGGATGGTTTCTTGGTCAACGTCGGCGCTGTGCTGGGAAGAAATGACGATCGTTTCGATTCTGCGCGGCGTTCCGTTTTCGTATTCGACCGTAACCTGCGTTTTTCCGTCGGGACGGAGGTAGGGGAGAATGCCGCTCTTTCTCACCGCCGTCAGGGTTTTGGCCAAGGCGTGCGCCAAAGAGATGGGAAGGGGCATCAGCTCGGGAGTCTCATCGCAGGCATAGCCGAACATCATACCCTGATCTCCCGCACCGTCGGCGTCAACGCCCATAGCAATATCGGGAGACTGCGTATGGGCCGAGCTGATAACGGCACAGGTGTCGCAATCAAAGCCGAACTTGGCGCGGTCATAGCCGATCTCGCGGATCGTTTCCCGCACCAAGTGCTGAAAATCGACCGATGCCGAGGTGGTGATTTCACCCATGACCAGAACAAGCCCCGTCGTGACCGCCGTTTCACAGGCAACTCTTGCCATCGGATCTTGTCTTAAAATTTCGTCAAGAACCGCGTCGGAGATCTGATCGCAGATCTTATCGGGATGTCCCTCGGTGACGGATTCGGAAGTAAAGAATTGTTTCATTGAAATACCTCTGCAACAATTTAGATAATCAACTCATTATACACTTATGTCGCAGAAAAATCAATAGAAACGGCGCAAAAAGTCGAAAGCGCACTTTTCATGACTGGGTGAACCTCAAGTGCTTATTTTGCTTGTCAAAAAATGGATGAAATATCTGTGAAAAGTGCCGAAATAGGGCTGAAAATATTGACGGCGCTTGTGTTTTGTGATACAATCAATTGATTATGAAAATCGATCGCTTTGGTCAGAAGGAGTAAGCCTTGGGAAAAATTATTGTGGTGACCAGCTTAAAGGGCGGCGTCGGCAAAACCGTTTTTTCCGCTGGTGCTTCCTTGGAGCTTGCCCGTAGAGGTCAGCGCGTTTTGGCTGTCGATATGGACCTTGGAACGGGTGGTCTTGATATTGCCATGGGCAGGGAAGACACCGTCGCTTTTACGCTGATCGATCTTCTAACCGGCATTGTCTCTGTTGAGAAGGCGCTCGTCCCCGGCGACGACGGCGTGTACTTTTTGGCTTCTCCCGTCTTTTTCAATGAGTCCTGTCTGGATTCGGTAACGCAGGAGAATTTCAATCGCCTGCTTATGTATTTCAAAGAAACCTTTGACTACATTCTGTTTGATATGCCTGCCGGTGGCGGTGTGGCCTTTCATTTTTTCGAGGAATCCGGCCTTGTGGATCAGACCGTGCTTGTCACCACCTCGGCGCCCACGGCTGTTCGTGCCGCCGAGCGCTGTGCGATGCGTCTGCGTGAGCCGGAAAAGCTAAAGCTTCTTCTCAACGGATACCGCTTCCACCGTCCCGATGACAATTCGTTCGGTATTGTTGAGGTGATACACCGCACCAGCGTGCCGATCATCGGTGTTGTCCCGTTTGATTCCGTCGCCGATCGGGCACTGACCCGCGGAATTCCCTTAACGGGTCTGAAAAAGAGTGTCGGAGGCAGAGCCATTTCCAACGTGGTCTCCCGTCTGACGGAGCAGTCCGTTCCCTTGCTCGACGGGGTGCTGAAAAAGAAAAAACGCATTCGCTTTTATTGATGGATACTGAATACGGAGGTAGAATAATGCAGATCGCTTTGATTGCACAAGACGACAAAAAAGAATTGATGACCGAGCTTTGTATTGCTTATTGCGGAATTTTGGCGAAGCACACCCTGTCCGCAACTTCTACAACCGGAAGATTTATTGCTGAAAACACGGGGCTTCAGGTGGAGCTTCTTTTAAACGGTTCTCACGGCGGCATTCAACAAATTGCCTCTCGCATCGCTTACGGAGAGGTTGACGTGCTGTTGTATTTTCGCTCTTCCTACACGACCGAGGGCTACGACGAGAGCGATGCCGATTTGATCCGTCTTTGCGACAGTTACAACGTGCCTCTTGCCACCAATTTGGCGACGGCCGAGGCAATCATTCTCGCCCTCGATCGGGGAGACCTTGATTGGCGGGAAAATATGCGTTAAAAAACATTCGAAAGAAAAACGATAAGGAATCTGATATGTTACGAACAAATTACTGTGCCGAGTTCGGCGCAAGCGACATTGGAAAACGTGTCAAGGTCTGCGGCTGGTGTCAAAAGCAGCGCGATCTCGGATCGCTGATTTTTATTGATCTTCGCGACCGTAGCGGCATTTTGCAATTAGCCTTTGACGAAAAGACCCCAAAGGAACTGTTTGACCTTGCGTTTGGTGTTCGTGCCGAATATGTTTTGGCCGCCGAGGGAGTTATCCGAGCAAGAGGAGAGGGCGCTGTTAATCCCAATCTTCCGACGGGACAGATCGAGGTTGCCGTTGATCGGCTGGAGATCCTCTCCGAGGCCAATACGCCCCCCTTTGAGGTGCTCAATTCGATGGACGTGCGCGAAGATATTCGCTTGAAATACCGTTATCTCAATCTGCGTCACCCTGATTTGCAGCACAACATCCGCTTCCGCCATCAGCTTGCTAAAACCACGCGTGATTATTTTGATTCCGAAGGCTTCCTCGAGATCGAAACACCGATTCTGATTAAATCCACTCCGGAGGGTGCGAGAGACTATCTCGTTCCCAGTCGCGTTCACCCCGGCTCCTTCTATGCACTTCCTCAGTCCCCTCAGCTTTACAAGCAGCTCTTGATGGTCTCCGGCTTTGATCGCTATATGCAGATCGCCAAGTGTTTCCGCGACGAGGATCTGCGTGCCGACCGTCAGCCGGAATTCACCCAGCTTGACCTTGAAATGAGCTTTGCCGACGAGGATGATGTCATTGCCATCAATGAAGGCTATTTGAAGAAGGTTTTCCGCGAAGTGCTCGGTATTGAGCTTCAGACACCCCTTCGCAGAATGCCCTGGAAGGAGGCTATGGAAAACTACGGCTCCGATAAGCCTGATCTTCGCTTTGATATGAAGATTACCGATTTGTCGGATCTGGTTGGATCCGGCGAGTTCAAGGTGTTCACGAGTGCCGTTCAGGCAGGCGGCTCCGTGCGCGCCATCAACGTCAAGGGCGTAGCCGACAGGATCAGCCGCAAGGATATTGACAAGCTGACCGATTTTGTAAAAACCTATCGTGCCAAAGGTCTTGCCTGGATCAAGGGCGGGGAAGAGACAACTTCCTCTTTTGCAAAGTTCCTGAGCGAGGAAGAGAACCGTGCGATCGCCGAACGTGTCGGCTTTGAAATGGGCGACGTTGTATTCGTGGTTGCCGATGCCAAAAATCAGGTCGTGTTCGATTCGCTTGGCGCTCTTCGCTGTAAGTGCGGTGAACAGTTCGGCTTTTACGATCCGAAAGCCTTTGCCCTTCTGTGGGTGACGGATTTTCCGATGTTTGAGCTGGATGAGGAAGAGGGACGCTACAAGGCGATGCATCACCCCTTCACAGCTCCCAAGGATGAGGATCTTGCCCTAATGGATACCGATCCTTCCCGTGTTCGTGCCAAGGCTTACGATATTATTATCAACGGCTGGGAGGTCGGCGGCGGTTCGGTTCGTATTCACCGCGGTGACGTTCAAAAGAAGGTGTTTGACATCATCGGCCTGACGCAAGAGGAAGCGAACGAAAAATTCGGCTTTTTGCTGGAAGCCTTCCGCTACGGTGTACCGCCTCACGCAGGACTTGCATTCGGCTTTGACCGTCTGGTCAGTCTCCTGCTCGGCTTGGATGCGATCCGTGATTGCATTGCTTTCCCGAAGGTGCAGAATGCGTGTGAACTGATGACGGAGTGTCCCGCACCCGTCCCGCAAGCCTCTCTCGATGAGCTTGCCATCGCACTGGTTCAAAAAGAAGAAGCATAAATCTTTTCTGAAAGGAAAATTTTATACTATGGTTGAAATTAACGGAATCACCAAACGATACGGTAACAGCTTGGCGGCCAACAACGTCACCTTTACCGTAAACGCAGGTGAAATTATGGGATTCCTCGGGCCCAACGGTGCCGGAAAATCCACCACACTCAATATTCTGACGGGCTATCTTTCCGCAACGGAGGGAACGGCTAAGATCGACGGAATTGATATCCTCGAAAATCCGATCGAGGCAAAACGTAAAATCGGCTTTTTGCCCGAGCAGCCGCCGCTTTATATGGATATGACCGTCAAGGAATATCTCAACTTCGTCTACGATCTCAAGCATTGCCGCCTGGATCGTGAAGCGCATTTGAAGGACGTTTGCAACGTTGTTAAGATTGCAGACGTTTATCATCGCGTGATTCGCAATCTTTCCAAGGGCTACAAGCAGAGAGTCGGCATTGCTCAGGCGCTGATCGGGAATCCCCCCGTTTTGATCTTCGACGAGCCGACGGTTGGTCTCGACCCAAAGCAGATCATTGAGATCAGAAATCTCATCAAATCTCTCGGTAAGGAGCATACGGTCATCCTTTCCACGCACATTCTCTCCGAGGTTCAGGCCATTTGCGACCGCATCGTCGTCATCAATAAGGGAAGAATCGTTGCCGATGAAAAAACGGAGAACATCGCCCACGCGGTAGAAGACCGCAACCGTATGACCTACAACATCTGCGGCCCGCAGAATGAAGTACTCAAGCTCATTAAATCCATTCAGGGCGTCTCGTATGCCGAGGTAATCGGTAACCGCGACGGCGACAGCGTGGCGTATTTGATCGAGAGCTCGGATAACATCGACATCCGCAAGCCCCTGTTTTTCGCACTTGCCGAAAAACGCTGGCCCGTTATCGGTATGGATGTGATGGGAATGGATCTGGAGGATGTATTCCTTGCCCTCATCAACGACCGTGAAAAGAAAGAACGTAAAGAGAAGAAAGGAGCGAGACTCTGATGTTAGCCATCTATAAGCGCGAGCTTCGCAGTTATTTTATTACCCCGATCGGTTATATTTTCGTCGCTCTTTTCCTTGCCATCGCTTCTTTGGTTTTTGTGTATACCACGCTCTATCAGGGAACCTGCGACGTTAGCACCTATTATACGTTGATCCTGTTTATTCTTGCGCTGGTCATTCCGCTTTTGACGATGAGATCTCTTTCGGAAGAGAAAAAATCAAAAACCGAGCAGATCCTTCTGACCGCGCCCGTCAGTCTCTTTCATATGATTTTTGCTAAGTTCCTTGCCGCCTTTACCATTTTTGCAGGAACGCTCTTTCTTTCCACGCTTAATATGCTGTCCTTCTACTTTATGGACGCTACTCCCAATATGGCGATTATTTTTGCCACCACGCTCGGCATTTTGCTCATCGGCTCGGCCTTTGTTGCCATCGGCGTATTCATTTCCGCCTGCACCGAGAATCAGCTGGTTTCCGCATTTTTAACTATTTTCGCCATTATGGCAACGCTGGTGCTCGGCGTTCTTGCCCCCTACGTCAATTTCACCCCTCTTCGTGTTGTCATGAAGTGGTTCTCTGTGTTTGACCGTTTTTACGGCTTTACTTACGGATTTTTTGACGTTGTCGCTCTTTTGTATTACATCTCCATTACGGTTGTCTTTCTTTTCTTAACCGTGCGTGTGTTTGAAAAGAGACGCTGGGCGTAATTTGGAATTTCGAGAAAAAACGGAAAAGAGATCAATATGGATAACAAACAGAAACAAAAGAAGAAGTTTTTTGCTTCCAGAAAATTTAAGTATGGCTCTGCCGCTACGGTTCTGACTGCGTTTTTCATCGCGGCAGTGATTTTAATGAACGTCATCGTTTCCGCGATCGACAACAAGTTCAACCTTTATTTTGATCTGACGGAAGATCAGTTGTTTTCCATCGGAGAGGCAAGCAGTGAGCTTGTCGATCAGCAGTTTGAAAGCTATCGCTCTTCGTTTGGCGAAGAGGCACAGATCAAGATCACCTTTCTTGTCCCGCGCGACGTAGCCGTCGCCGATGAGATGAAGAATTGGGTCGTCTCCTTGGCGGAAAGCTACGCTGAGAAGTATTCTCAGATCACTGTAGAGTATAAAGAAGACCTTTTGACGCATCCCGAGAATTATGCGTATATCACCGAAAAGGGCGATTCTCTGGACGTCAACACGATCATTGTAACCAATGCTGCCGAGGGAACCTACCGCCGAATCACTTTTGATAACTGTCTGATTTACACCGAGGACGGCTCATCTGTTTGGGCTTTTGCCGGTGAAATGAAGTTTAATGCGGCTATCATTTACCTTACGTCGAGAAAGAACCCCGTCGTTAGCTTTACGACCGGCCACGGAGAAACCAAGCCCGAGGCGCTTGTCGACATCCTGACAAACTGTGGTTTTGAGATCCGTGACGTTGATCTGACCAAGGACGATATTTCTCCCGATTCCAAGATCCTCTTTATGTGCTCGCCCCAGAAGGATCTGACCTATTCCGAGGATGATACGGTTCGCACCGAATACACCAAAATCTCCGATTATTTGAACTCCTACCGTTCGATGGTGGTCATCGGTTCTCCCAATATGCCCAAGCTTCCCGTTCTGGATGAACTGCTTGAGGGATGGGGACTTGAAATCGTACGAAATCAGCTGATTATGGATGATTTGTATTCCGACACGACAGGAAAGCAAAACATCTATCTTAATTATGTTGAATCCGACGCCATTGCCGCCGCGATCACAAACTCTCTCACAAAACTCTCCAGCCCCCCGAGAACGCTCGCACCTCAGTCCGCTCCGATCAATATTTTGAAAACAGGTGATGGCGAAATCGAGGGTGTTGAAGCCGTACTCACCAGCTCGGATAACTCCTACGTTGAGATCCAAACCGAAAACGGCATTGAGAAGAAGCAGGGGCCGTTCAACGTGATGGCCGTTTCCACCCGTTTCACGTATATCGACAACAACGAAACGTATTCCCACCTGCTTGTCATCGGAAGTGAATACTTTACCGAGTACGACGCATATCGCGAGCAGTCCGGTAATACCGATATCGTTTATAACATCATCCGTTTGCTTTCCGATGAATACGTGCCGATGGAAACCAACTATAAGGTTCTTGAGGATTATGATCTTTCTATTGACAACGGTCAGGTGTACACGTACGGAATCATTACCGTTGCCGTGATTCCCATTATTATTTTCGCTTTCGGTCTTGTGGTCTATTTTAAGAGAAAGCATATGTAAAAGGGGTACGAATGAATCAGAATAGTGTGAAAAAATCGAAGGAACCGAAAAATAATACGTCGAAGTTTTCCTTCAAGGAGCTTTGGAACGGCCGACAGACCAGGAGCATTCTGATTGCCAGCGGCGCGATCCTTCTTTGCCTTGTGGTGTATGTGGTTCTGATGTTTACCGTTCTTCGTGATGAAGAGGAAATACCGCTTCCGACCGTTGGCAATCACGGAGAAGCGATGCAAAACGGCAGACCGTTCGTGATCGGGCCGTTTGAGGAATCGCAGCTTCGCGGTATTTCGGTCAACAATGACAAAGGCGGCTTCAATTATTATATGGGCGAGGACGGCGTCTTTTACTTTGAAGATGCAGAAGCTATGCTCTATAATATTACGAGCGCCTGGATGGATTCAAATTATAACGAAGAAGAACTCGGCGATATGGTCGATACCATCTCCATCACCGATTCACTCGTCTTTATTTCCCGCTATATGCTCGCCATCGAGGAGGTCGTTGATTACAACAAGGACAATCTTGCGGTATACGGCTTGGACGGAGAGGGCAAAGCCTCGATGACCGTTACCTATGTCGACAAGGACGGTACGGAAAAGAGCCAGACGGTTTATTTCGGAAATAAGACGGCTTCCGGTGCCAGCTACTACGTTCGTATCAAAGGCAGAGACGCGGTTTATATCATTTCCGACAGTGCCATTACCCGCTGCATCTTTGCCGATCTTCGAGATTATCTCTCACCTCAGCTCGCGCCCGTGGTTTCTTCCACTCTTTATACCGAGGTTGACCGTTACACGATCAAGAAGCACGGCGAGACCTTCATCGACATTCAGAAGCTCAGCGATGAACAGATCAAACAAAATGCAGAGCTTTTCACGCACGAGCTGATTACACCTTCGGGATATTTCCCCTCTGCAGAGAACTTTCCCCTTGCCTTGGAGCCGCTGATGACCATCTCCGGTTCTCAGGTCTTGGAATGGGGCTTCACCGATAAGCTCTCTGATCCTGCCAAGAAGGACGAAATTACCGATATGTTCCGCCTTTACAACCTCATCGACAAGGATGGAAACTGGGTCTACGAATTCTACTATTACTATTCCAACCCCGGATTTAACACCACGCTTTACTTCAGCGAAAAGCTTGAGGTGCAAAACGAGGTAGAAGGCGAAGAGACGGAGTATATCTACTACGTTTATTCTCCCGGATTTGACCTTATCGCCGAGATTAAGGCTGAAGAGCATCCTTGGCTTGAGTGGGGGCTTCTCAATTATATGGATGAGCATTCCTTCACTTATACGATCGACGGCGTTGCTTCTATGGAGTTTTCCTACGGTGCGACCAAAGCAAAATTCGATCTCACCGGTGAAGGTACCGAGCTTAAGGTTTCTTGCTCGACCGGAATTCCCGTCGATACGGAGAACTTCCGTCAGCTTTTCAAGGCAGTTCTTTACACCACGATCGATGGCTACGCTCAAAAGCCGGATAATTCTTCCGAGATCCTTTCCGTCAAGATCACCTTGCGAGACGGTAAGCAGTTTGATTATCGTTATTACGGAATTACCGCCAGAAAGGCGTTTTACACGCTCAACGGCGAAGGCGAATTCTATGTTAACCGTGACTACGTCAAACAAATGATGAGCGCCTGCGACGGCATTCTCGCCGGAAAGCAAGTGACTGTAGAGCACAAGAACTGATCGTTAAATACGCTCGCGTCCTGAAAATGAATGTAAAATACCCGTAGCATCCGGCTACGGGTATTTTTTACTCGCTTTTGTATCGGTACCTGCTGTAGACGAAAAAAAGGACATGCGGCAGCATGTCCTTTTCGATGAATCGTTTCAACATGTGTGATACTAAAACTCTGCTTTTAACGAGCGCAGGAAGAGAGATTGGAGTGTGTCTTGAATATCGACATTTTCATAGAGAATGCGATAAACTGCTTCGCAAATGGGAATTTCCACGTGAACCTTCTTTGCCAGAGAAACGATAGCCTTCGCTGTAAAATAGCCCTCGGCAAGCTCGGGAAAGGGCTCGTTTTTGGCAAAATGCTCGCCAAAGCAGCGATTGTGACTAAACGGAGAAAAGACGGTAGCCTCATAATCTCCAAGGTGGCAAAGGCCGTAGGCGGAAATCGCCTTGCCGCCGCACGCTTCAATCAGCCTTGAGATTTCACGGGTCGCGCGGCTCATCATTGCTCCCTTCAGGCTGGAGAGAGAAAGACCGTCCAAAATACCCGCTGCAATGCCAATCACATTCTTTGCCGCCGCGCCGATCTCATTACCGATCAGATCGGTTCCGTAATAAAAGCGGATCAGAGGGCCTTTTAACTCTTCAATCAAAGCGGCCTTGACCGCTTCATCGTCGCTGTCAATGACCATACAGTTGGGAATGCCTTGAATAAACTCTTGCACGTGTCCGGGACCGAGCCAAACGGCGAGGGAGGGCTCTGATCCGAGGATATCTCGGAAAACCTCGCTCAGGCGCATTCCGCTTTCGATTTCGATTCCCTTCATACATAATAGAAAGGTCTTGCCCTTTAGGGATCGTTTGGTTTGAAGGATGGCGTTTAGCTGTTCCCTTAAGCTCTGCGAGGGAATGGAGATTGCAATCAGATCGGAAGAGAGCGCTTCTTCGAGATCAACGCTGATTTTGACGTTTTCACCGAGGGTTACGACTCCGTTTGAGCGCGTTTTTTGATATTGAATAATGTGTCGTGAATTCTCACGCCCGTAAAGTGTGACGGCGTGTCCGATGTGATCCAGATACCAAGCGATAAAGGATCCCCAGCGTCCGCATCCAAGTACCGATGTTTTCATATTTTACCACAAGGCCGCCCGAAAAGGGCGGCCTTCTTTCTTTGCATATTACTTTGAGTCGGAGGAATCGTTTAGCGCTTCTTTGGCAAGCTTCTCAGCAAGCTCGTTTGCTCTTTTGATTGCATCTTCCTCGCGCTTTTTGGCGTTTTCATCGATGCTCTTTTGAATTTTGGAATCCTTGATGGCGAGGATTTGCTCGATGGTGGCATCCTCCTTCATCGCGGCATCGAATTGCTCTTCGTCCATCACCTCATATTCAAACAGGTACTTGGCAACAAAGTGGAGCTTGTCGATATTCGATTCGAGAATCTCTTTTGCCTTGGCGTAGGCCGCCTTTACGATCGAAAGGGTTTCCTCGTCGATCAGAGCGGCAATTTTTTCGGAATAGTTGGGCGTGTTGCTGAAATCACGTCCCAAGAAGACTTCGCCGTGTCCGCTTCCGTAGACCACGGGGCCGAGCTTTTCGCTCATACCGTATTTGGTTATCATATTGCGAGCGATCTCGGTCGCACGCTGAATATCGTTGGAAGCACCGGTGGAAATGTCGTTGAGGATCATCGCTTCTGCAACGCGTCCCCCAAGCAGAGAAACGATTTCTTCTTCCATTTCAATCTTGGAGTAATAGCTCTTATCCTCGCTGGGAAGAGAGAGCGTGTAGCCGCCCGCTCTGCCGGAGGGAATGACCGAGATCTGGTGTACCTTGTCTTGCGTGGTCAAGAAGTGAGTAACGATCGCGTGACCGGCCTCGTGGTAGGAGGTCAGCTTCTTATCCTTCTCCGCAACGACCTTGCTCTTTTTCTGAGGACCGACGATGACTTTGATCGTGGCTTCCTCAAGATCGGTGTTGCCGATCAGCTTCTTGCCTTTTCTTGCTGCAAGCAGAGCCGCTTCGTTCAGAAGATTGGCAAGATCCGCTCCGGTAAAGCCGGGTGTTGACTTAGCCAAGGTGCCAAGATCCACGTTCTCTTCAAAGGGCTTGTTTTTAGCGTGAACCTTAAGGATCGCCTCGCGTCCCTTAATATCAGGGTAATTGACTGTTACTTGACGGTCAAATCGACCGGGTCGCAGGAGCGCGGGATCGAGAATATCGGGGCGGTTGGTTGCCGCCATTACGATGACGCCCTCGTTGGAGCCAAAGCCGTCCATTTCAACCAAGAGCTGGTTGAGGGTCTGCTCGCGCTCGTCGTGCCCGCCACCGTGACCTGCGCCTCTGTGACGTCCAACAGCGTCAATCTCGTCGATAAAGATGATGCTGGGGGCGGTATTCTTTG
>JAZRZQ010000121.1:0-2277 GCA_045601445.1 Eubacteriales bacterium
GGGGCGTGACCACCCGCTTGATCGGCGCGACCATTATGACCCACGGTGACAACAAGGGTCTGGTGCTTCCGCCCAAGGTTGCTCCGATCCAGGCGGTCATCGTTCCCGTCGCACAGCACAAGCCCGGCGTTCTCGAGGCGGCGGCGGCTCTGCAGGAGCGTCTTTGCGCTTCGATCCGTACCAAGCTCGACGACAGCGAAAACTCGCCCGGATGGAAGTTTGCCGAATACGAGATGAGAGGCGTTCCCGTCCGTGTGGAATTGGGCCCGCGCGACATTGAAAACGGCGTTTGCGTGCTGGTGCTTCGCTCGTCCGGCGAAAAGCGCATCGTCAAGATCGACGAGGTCGAATCCGAGGTCAAGAAGGCGCTTGCGGACGTAAACCGCGAGCTGTACGAGAAGGCGCTGAAAAACCGCGAGGAGCGCACCTACACCTGCTTGACGATCGACGAGATCAAACAGGCGCTCGAGGAAAAGGGCCCCGGCTTTGTTCGCGCGCTCTGGTGCGGCGACGAGGAATGCGAAAAGAGCGTGAAGGAGCAAACGGGCGTGGGAAGCCGCTGTATGCCGCTGACCGAGCAGGAGAATCTCTCCGGCAAGTGCGTCTGCTGCGGAAAGGAAGCCCACCACTTGGTTCTGTGGGGCATCGCTTACTGATAACGAGGTGATATGATGGTAAACGCCATTCGAAAACTCAAGGAAGAAAAAAACGCGCTGATTCTGGCGCATTACTACGCACCGCTCGAGATCTGGGAGCTGGCCGATTTTATCGGTGACAGCCTCGAGCTTTCCCGCAAGGCGGCCTCTGCCCGAGAGGAGCTGATCGTCTTTTGCGGCGTGCGCTTTATGGCGGAGAGCGCCAAGATCCTCAATCCGAACAAGAAGGTCCTGCTTCCCGTGGCGGATGCGGGCTGTCCGATGGCGGATATGATCGAGGCAGAGCAGCTCGCGGCGCTGAAAAAGGAGCATCCCGAAGCGGCGGTGATCTGCTACGTCAACTCCTCGGCCGAGGTCAAGGCTCTCAGCGATATTTGCTGTACCTCTTCCAACGCCGTCAAGGTAGCGGGCTCGCTTACGGAAAAGGAGATCATTTTTGTGCCCGACCGCAATCTCGGCGCGCACGTGGCCTCCTTCTACCCCGACAAGACCTTTCATTTCATCGACGGCTACTGTCCGATCCACAATGCCTGCTCGGCAAAGGATTTAAAGAGCGCCAAGGAGCGTCATCCAAACGCGCTGGTGGCCGCTCACCCCGAATGCGGCTCGGGCACGGCGGCTCTTTCCGACTTTGTCGGCTCGACGACGGGAATCCTCGACTTCTGCCGCAAGAGCGAGGGGAAGGAATTCATCATCGGCACGGAAAACGAGATCGTTCTGGCTCTGCAAAAGGAATTGCCCGACAAGATCTTCTACCCCGCCAAGGAAGATTTTCTTTGCAAGGATATGAAAAAGAACACGCTTTCGGCCCTGCTTTCCGCGCTTCAAGAGGAAAAGACCGAGATCGTGCTGGACGAAAAGGTGCTTGCGGGCGCCGCAAAGAGTCTGGAGAGAATGCTCGCACTGTAACGACAAGGAGAGTCCATGAGAAGATACCTGTATTCGCAGATCGAAAGCCTGCGCAGTTTACCCAAGAAGGAATTTGACGTGGTGATCGTCGGCAGCGGTGTGGCGGGGCTTTACGCCGCGCTGAGCCTTGCCGAGACCGACCGCGTGGCCATTCTGACCAAGACCGAATTGAAGGACTCCAACTCCTGGCAGGCACAGGGCGGCATCGCCGCCGTTCTGACCGAGGAGGATCGCTTTGAGCTTCACATCGAGGACACGCTGACCGCCGGTGCGGGACTGTGTGATCCCGAGGCGGTTCGGATTCTGGTCGAGGAGGGGCCCGAGAACATCCACACGCTCGAGGAGTGGGAAGTTCCCTTTGATTACAACGAATCGGGACGGCTGATCCTCGGACGCGAGGGCGGCCACCGTTTGCGCCGCATCGCCCATTGCGACGGTGACGCGACGGGAAGAGAGACGACCAAGCGCTTGGGGCAGCTCGTGCTCGAGCGGGAGAACATCTCCACCTTCTTCCGCCACGCGATGGTGGATCTGGTTTCGGACGAGAGCGGCGTTTGCGGCGCGATCGTTTACAACGAAGAGGACCGAAGCTGGCACTATTTTGCCGCGCCGAACATCATCGTAGCAACGGGCGGCATCGGTCAGCTCTACACCCACACCACCAACCCTCGCGGCGCGGTGGGCGACGGAATGGCGGCGGCCTTCCGTGCGG
>JAZRZQ010000122.1:0-5523 GCA_045601445.1 Eubacteriales bacterium
TTTATTTTGTTTAAAAGTTTTTTGGTTCTTTTTTTCAAAAAAGAACAAGTTTTTCGGTTCCTTTTTTCAAAAAGGAACAAATTCCCTCAAAGCGTGAAGTTGCCGATCAGCATCGTCAGCGGGACGAGAGTATAAAGGCCGAGATCGACCAAAGAAGACTGAAACGGCAAGCGGGTCTTGGGGGAAGGATCGGGCAAATAGAGGAAAAAGGGCTGACGGAAACGAACGATGTTCTTCAGCACCGAAAGCAGGCTTGTGGTGAGCATCACACACAAAACGGTCAAAAACACCCAGATCTTCATCCAAACGGCGGCGAAGGAAAACCACCCGATCAAAACGGCGTTGACCGCGCTGAATGCAAACAGCGCCACCCCGACGGCATTGAGATAAAACAGCATCGGCGGCAGAAGCGGCCGCAATTTCAGGTAAAAATAACGATTGATCGCGCCCTTTTGCTTCGAAGCGATCTCCTTCGGGGAGCATTTGCGGCTCAAGACCACCTCAAGCATCCGCCGATAGGTACGGATCATCAAAAGGCAGTAGAGCAAAAAGAAGACGTGTGCAAAATTCCGAGCCATTTTCTACACCTCGCTCTCAATCGAGGATGCTCTTGCGCTCTTTGGGCTTCTTCTCCCCGAAGATCGCGCGGCCGATGGCCGTCACGCCGAGGGTCAAGGGGTAGAACAGCGCAAAATAGATCACGTTGATCAAAACGCCCTGCGTGGTCAGACCCGACGCGTCGAACATCGAGTAGAACAAAAGGATCAAAAAGATAAAATACGCCGTAAAGGTCGCAAGCAAATGGATGATGCGAAGCAAGGCGCGGGGCTTTTTGGAAACAAAGATGCGGTTGAGAAAGCCCAGACACAGCGAAAAGCAGAAGAAGCAGGCGAGCTTTCCGAGCGCATAGCTGAAAAAGGTAAACACGGTGGTATTCCCGCCGCCGCGGTCACCGATAAAGGACATCATCCCGAAATAAAAAAAGGTGATGAGCGTAAAGGAAAGGCAAGTCGTCAGCGCGACGGAGCGCGCAAAGTCTTGTTTGTTGGGAGTCATCGTTCTTCTCCTTCTTCCCCGCCGAGATCGACAAAGCCCGGAGTGACCCCGATGGCAGGGAGATATTTTTCAAAAAAGTCCTCACGCTCAAACACGAGCGTTGTGGTATCGTCCGACGGATGAAAGCAGATCCGCTCGGCTTGCAGAAGGTCGCGATCCAGAAAAAAAGAAAGCTTTTTCTCCCGATCGAAGATCAGCTCCAGCGGGCTGACACAGCCGGATCGGGTGTGCAGCAGCGTTTCAAGGATCTCATCCTCGGCGAAATTGAGCCGCCCGCTGCCCATCTGCCGCGAGGTCGGGCCGGTGCGAAAGCGCTTCTCAAACGACATGGTCAAAAGGAAAAAGCGCGTCTTTTGGCGATTGGCCAAGACGAGGTTTTTGCAATGAGTGGCGCGAAAGATGCCCGCGGCGGCATCGTTTTGGATTTTTTCGGGGAGCGTATCCGTTTTCGGGTGAGAAAACGCGCGATACGGGATGCCCCTCTCATCCAAAAATCGAAGGATCTCTTCCTTGCTTTGTTGGTTCATCATCGCTTTGTTCCAAAATGGAAGAAAATCCTGCAACGGCTTGCAGGATTTTTCATTCACGTTGTTTACTTCGCGGCCTTTGCCTTCTCCACGAGGGCGGCAAATGCTTCTTTGTCGTTGACGGCAAGCTCTGCGAGCATCTTGCGGTTCAGCTCGATTCCTGCCTTCTTCAAACCGTTCATCAGGGTAGAGTAGTTCATACCGCAAGCCTTGGCCTGAGCGGAGATTCTGGTGATCCAGAGTCTGCGGAAATCTCTCTTCTTGGCTTTTCTGCCGACGAAGGAGTAGTTGCCGCTCTTCATGACGGCTTGCTTGGCCATCTTAAAATGCTTGCTCTTGGCACCCCAATAGCCCTTAGCGGCCTTCAAAACTTTCTTTCTTCTTGCGCGGGTTACTTTTGCAAATTTAATTCTTGCCATTTTCGTTCACTGCGTTAAAAACGCTTATCCTTTCTTTGATGTTCCCTATCTTCTTTATGCGTAGGGGATGAGCTTCTTGATGTTCTTTGCGTTGCAATCCGAAATATAAGCGGCTTTGCGCAGCGCTCTCTTGCGCTTGGTGGTCTTCAGGTGAACCTGATGTCTTCTTCCCTGCTGGGTCATCTTCACCTTGCCGTTTTTGGTGACGGAAAATCTCTTGGCGGATGCCTTGTGAGTACGGATTTTTGCCATTTTCTTTTCTTCCTTTACTGAATTATTATTTTTTGGGCGCTACGAACATGGTCATATAACGACCTTCGAGGTTCGGCTTTTTGTCAACCTGGCCGATCTCTTGGACCGCCTGCTGGATCTGCTCCATCAGATCAACACCGCGCTGGGTATTGTTCATTTCGCGACCGGAAAACTTAATGGTCATTTTCACCTTATTTCCCGCAGTCAGAAAACGGACGGCGTGAGAAATTTTGGTGTCGAAGTCGTGCTGACCGATGCGGCAGGAGAATTGGATCTCCTTGGTTTCCACCGTGGTCTGCTTCTTGCGGGATTCCTTTTCCTTTTTGCTGCGATCAAAGCGGTATTTCCCGTAGTCCATAATCTTGCAAACGGGGATCGGCCCGCTGGCGTTCATCTCCACCAGATCCAGCCCCTTGTCGTAAGCGAGCTCGAGGGCACGGTCGGTCTTCATCACACCAAGCTGGTTTCCGTCGGAATCAATGACGCGCACTTCAGCGGCACGAATCTTTTCGTTGATGGTCATTTCCTTTGCGGCTATGTTCAAGCACCTCCAAAATGAAAAATTGTGCGGAGAGAAAAACTCTCCGCACAAAAATAACCACCTGAATATGGCTCTTTTCGATATCAACCGTGCCCGGCTCTTCGGTCGGCAGGTGAGAACGGATCGTTCTTCTTCTTTGCCTTGGTATTATATCGCCGTCGGCGGCATTTGTCAAGAGGCAATTTCTTTTTTTATTTGCAAAAGTTTTCGATATACGAATCAATCGCCTTTGCGATGATCCCGACTGCCTTTTCGCGGTCGCCCACCTCGTTGACGACGGTGTCCTTTTCCTCGAGCTGCTTGTAGACACGGAAGAAATGGTTCATCTCCTCGGCGATGTGCTCGGGGAGCTGGCTGATGTCGCTGTAATGGTTATAGGTCGGGTCACCGAACGGGATCGCGATGATCTTCTCGTCGTTTCTGCCGTCGTCGAGCATCGTAATCACGCCGATCGGGTAGCACTGCACCAGCGTCATCGGCTCGATCTCCTCACTGCACAGCAGCAATACGTCCAGCGGGTCCTGATCGTCGCCGTAGGTGCGCGGAATGAAGCCGTAGTTGGCGGGGTAGTGCGTCGAGGTATAGAGGATGCGGTCGAGCTTGAGAAAGCCCGTTTCCTTATCCAATTCGTATTTTTTCTTCGAGCCCTTCGGAATCTCGATGACCGCGACGAAATCCGTCGGGTTCACGCGCTTGGGGCTCATATCGTGCCAGATATTTCCCATAGTTTCTCCTTAATTCGTCTTTTGCTCCTTGAGCAGTCGCTCCAATTCCGCCATAAAGGTATTGATGTCCTGAAAACGGCGGTACACCGATGCAAAACGGACGTATGCGACCTCGTCAAGCTCCTTGAGCCGCTCCATAACCATCTCTCCGATGCGGCCGCTGGTGACCTCGTTTTCCAGCGCAAGCGCGCTTTCCACCTCGCGGACCAGCCCTTCCATTGCCGAATACGGCACCGGTCTTTTCTCGCACGCTCTCATCACGCCGTTGAGGAGCTTGGCGCGGTCGAAGGCTTGGCGCGAGCCGTCCTTCTTCACGACCATCGTCGGCACTTCTTCAATGCGCTCGTAGGTCGTAAAGCGGCGCTGGCAGTTCAGACATTCCCTGCGGCGGCGGATGGTGCTGCCGTCCTCTGCGGGGCGCGAATCGAGAACCTTGCTCTCCTGATAGGAGCAACCGGGACACTTCATCCTTATTTCTCCTTTCGTCAGGGCGCCGTGGTGATGGCGCCGTCCTTGAAAAAGCCCGTGTAGCTGCGGGGCACCTCGCCCTCGGGCGCGGCCCAGGTATACGTGCCTTGGCCGTTGAGGCGGTTGTTGGCAAAGCTGCCGCTGTACTGATCGCCGCCGGCCCAGGTATAAGTTCCCTGCCCTTTTCTGACGTTGTTTTCAAACGCACCGACGTACTTGTCGCCGTTGGGGAACACGAGCGTTCCCGTGCCGTTTTTCATATCGTCGGTAAACGAGCCCTCGTAGCTCGAGCCGTCCGAATACACGGCCTTGCCCGTGCCGTTTTTCATATTGTCAACAAAATAGCCGTCGTAGCTCGAGCCGTCCGTTGCGGTAAAGACGCCCTTGCCGTGGCGCTGACCCGCCTTCATCTCGCCGACGTACCGATCTCCGTTGCGGTAGGTATAAGTGCCGTTGCCGTCGGGCTTGCCGTCGAGCCAAGTCCCCTCGTAGCGGTCGCCGCCGACGTATTCCATCACGCCGACACCGTTCGGGAGCAGATCGTCCACCGCGCCGACGTATTCGTTGCCGTCGGAAAACGAAAGCGTTCCCGCCGCGGCGTCGTATTTGGCACTGCCGCTTTCATAATACGCCGTGCCCTTGACGGGCGCTCCCCCCGAGGTTCTGCCGAGAAATTTGACGCCGTTATCGAGCGTGACGTAGCGCACACCGAAGATCAGTCCGATCAGAATCACCAGCACCACCGCGAAGATCAGCGCGAGAAAAATGACGACCGCGGGTGCGGCGCCTCGATTGCTTTTCGTCATCGGTTCCTCTCCTTTGTCAAAAGCCCGCCAAGAGATCGGGCAAGATGTAATACAAGATCACAAGCACCAGATACAGCGCGAGGATCTCAAGCAAAATGATCCACCATTTGGTCGAGAGCGTTTTGCTGAAAAACTCAGCCTTCTTCTGCCGCTCCTGTGGCAGATAGTACCGCGGCGGCTCGCCGTCGACTCTCTCGATGAGTCGGTCGATTCCGTCAAGGCCGCGATGCAATCCGAGCTCCTCTGCGCTTTTTGCGCTGCCCTCATCGACACAGCCCGCCGCCGTCAAGGCTTCGATCGCTCTGCCAAGTCCGAAGCGACGCAGCAGCAGATATCCCAGCGTCAGAAGTGCCGCCAAAAAGATCGCCCACAGAATCATCGCGAGCGTATCCTGCCACGGTGCGATCCACAGCACCGACAGCGATTCCTTCACCGTTTCAAGCCACTCCATGGCAACCTCCCTTTCTTTTGCCCTACTTTCTTTTGAAAAAGAAAGTAGGCAAAGAAAACTTTAAACTCGCGTTTACTATAAAATGGAATCTAACTTCCGTTTCCCGAAAATCTACTTTCTAAAAGTAGGCAAAGAAAACTTTAAACTCGGGTTTACTTTAAAGTTAAATCAAACTTCCGTTTCCCGAAAATCTACTTTATATAAAAAGCAAAAAAAACTTGATTTCGGGTTTCCTTTACTCGATGACGCTCTTGCCGCCCATATAAGGACGAAGCGCC
>JAZRZQ010000123.1:0-9478 GCA_045601445.1 Eubacteriales bacterium
ACCGCTCTTCTATGGTAAGATGTTGGTAGTTCATACAAATTCTCCTCTGTTGGTTTATTGGTTGGTAGCTTTATTCTAACATGGATTTGTATGAACTTCTATTTTTTTCTTCTGTTGCACTTGATAGTATAACTCACCAAAAGAAAAAAGGAGGCGATGAATCCATCGCCTCCGAAATGAACTTTTATCTCTGCTGCTGCAGATTGAATTCGACCATTTCGGCCTTTTCCTCGGGAGTGAACTTGCGAAGCGTGTTGATGACTTCGCCGTTGTTCCACTTTCTGTCAGCGGGAGCAATCGTCTCGGTCGTACCCATAACGGTTACGTTGAGCTGTCTGCGGCGAGCGCGGACGTGATCCCAGTCGATGAAGTAAACGTGAGCAAATTCGCCGCCGTCGAGCTTACCGTCCTTTACGGTCATGGTCTCGCTTCTGCCGAAGAATACGGAGCGCAGGTGTCCGTCGGTGTTCATCGAGGTGTAGTTACCGGGCTCGTTGACCCATCTGCCGAACTGTGCGTGGATCGGACCGGGGTGACGGTACTGATGCTCTTCGGCAAAGTCGGGGATGAGCTTTCTCATAATATCAAGCAGGTCGTGCTGGAGAAATTCCAGATCGAACGAGTCGATATCGTGAGAGCACTCCTGAACCATAACGGAGCAGGTAGTGTGGTGGGAGGCGATGCAGCAGGTACCGGACTGAATACCGGAAGCGGCTACGATCTCCATGATTTCCTTGGACACGTCGTGGAAGGTGGGAATCCAGCCTCTGGACTGCAGCTCGAGTTCTTTTTGAAATACCTTAAATTCCATTCTTTTTTCTCCTTTGAAAAAATTTAGACTAATTTTATGCCTGTCTTGCGTCCCAGGCTTCACGGACGGCGCGGATCATATCGTCAACCATTTGGTATCTTGCTTCGGCGGTCGGAAGTCCGACGATTCCCGAAGAAGAGCCCGTGGCATCGGCGCCTGCGTAAATGTTGCGGTATACGTCGTCGTAGCACTTGATGCCTGCGCCCTGCAGAACGAGGATCTCGGGGTTGACGTCCTTGACCGCGCGGGTGGAGGCTTCGACGTATTCCTTGTCGCTTGCCTTGCCCGTACCGATCAGCTCGGTCGGCTCGGCAACGATGATGTTCGGCTCGAGATGCGCGATGGCGGCCGCCTCGGCGCAGGAGTCGGCGCACACAATGGTAGCCAGACCGACCTCGTCCGCTCTCTTGATGGCTGCCTTCAACTCGGCAATGGTAACGCTCTTTTCACAGTGGTTGAGCATCACGCCCTCCGCACCGGCCGCAACCAGACTTTCGGGAAGAATGTCCGCAAGGCCTCTGCCGGGTCTGAGGGAGTCCATGTGAGGAGCAAACACGTGAATGCGCTCGGTGGCCTCCTTCACTCTGCGAAGCTCCACGATGGGGGTGGTGAAGATGATGTCGACGTCATACTTCTTGCTGGCCTCGTCTGCGACCTTGGCAAGCTCGACCACGTCGTCGCCCCAAAGATAGTTCTTCGGGCCGATCTCAAAAAAGGGTGCTTTGATTTTCAGGTTTTGGATCATAATCGTTCTCCTTATTTTTTGTTCAGTCTTTCACCAACGGCTCCGCCGGGATGAATGAGAGCAAACTGTTCGTTGACGTAGCCCGTCTCCTCGATCAGCGCGGTCTGGAGCGCATCGAATACGGCGGAAAGAGCCACAAAGCTCGAGGTGGATTGTGCGTTGTATTTGTCGGTCTCCTTTTCCACCTTCATCGGCAGGACGATATCTGCGCCCTGCGCCAAGGGAGAGTCCATCTTTTCGGTTACGGAGATCACGACCGCGCCCTTGGTGCGGGCGATGTTCATGATCGGGATCAATTCCGCCGTCTTACCGCCGCGGGAGGCGAGCACCATCACGTCCCCCTTTTGGATAAAGCCCATTGCACCGTGAACGGCCTCGGCGGGCGAGATGAAACGGGCGAGGCGCTCAATGCAGCAGAGCGAATGAGCAAAATGCGTGCAGGCGATGCCGGAGTGGCCACAGCCTGCCGTGCCGATGCGCTCGGCCTTGGCCAAAGCCTCTACCGCCTTGGCAAACGATTCCCAATTCATCGTTTCCTCGGCGCGAACGATTTCCTTTGCTTCGATGGCAAACGCCGCGCGAGCGGCTTGCAATGCTTCTTGTTTCATCGTGTGTGTCCTCTCTTATTTTGTCATTTCAAGCAGGAGCTTGTCGAGCTTCTTGTAGCGCGCGTGGGCCTCGGTGTAATCCGCGCCGGAGGGGGAGTAGATCTTCTTGGTCTGAATGATCTTCTTGCACGCCTCTTCCACGGAGGGATAGATTCCCACGCCGACGCCTGCGAGGATCGCCGTGCCGAGGCAGGCCGATTCCTTTTCGCGCAGCGTGGCCAAACGGATTCCCGTCACGTCCGACTTGATCTGCGCCCACAGCGGGCTGGAGGCACCGCCGCCGGTGATGCGGATCTCGTCGCACTTGGCGCCGATGCAGTCCAGATCGTCCTTGAGCGTGAAGGCCACGGCCTCGAGGATCGCGCGGGCAAAATGCCCTTTTCCGTGCGCAAGGGTCATCCCCCAAAACGCGCCGCGCGCGTCGGGATTGTAAACGGGCATGGTCGAGCCGCAAAGGTGGGGGATCATCACGAGCCCTTCCGCGCCGATGCCGGCCTTTTCGGCCAATTCGTCAAGCTCGCGGAAGGAGAGCGATTCGGCGAAGTTGTTTCGATACCATTTCAGCGCCATTCCCGCCGTGCTTGACCACAGAAGGCTGACGAATTTTCCGTCGATGGCGTGCAGATGGCAGGGGATCTTACTGTTCGGATCAAACGGGGGGATCTGATCGGTCACCACGCAGATGGCCATGATCGTTCCCGTCATTTCGCTGACGATGTTTTCCTTGACCACGCCGACGCCGACCGCCCCTGCGATCTGATCGAGCGCGCCCGTCACCACGGCGGCATCCTCAAAGGAGCCGATCTTGACGGCGCTTTTTTCGATGCGCGGCAGATATTCGCGGGAGACGCCGATGTAATCGAGCATCTCGTCCCACCAATCCTGCTTGCGGATGTCAAGATAAATGGAGGAGGACTGAATGGTCGGCTCGGTTACGAATTCACCCGAGAGCGACCAGAGGATCCAATCCTCAAGCAAAAAGACGCGGCGCGTCTTGTCCCACACCTCGGGAAGATTTCTCTGCACCCAAAGCAGCTTACAGCCGGGCCAGCCGCCCGTGGTCTCGGGCTGACCGGTCACCTCGTAGATCCTCTCCTGCCCGAAATGAGCCTCGATCTCCTCGGCTTCCTTGACGGCGCGGTTGTCAAGCCAAACGATGGCGGGCATCGTGGGGATACCGTTTTCGTCGGTCAGGATCAGCGTCTCGCCCTGCGTGTCCACGCTGATGGCGTCCACGTGGCAGGTCTTTTGAATGGTGCGGATCGCCTCACGGGTGATGCGAACGTATTCGTTTGCGTCAAATTCCACCAGATCCGCGCGCGTGTCCAGCGTATAGTCGAGCGCGGTTTCGGCAAGGCAGACGCCCGCTTCGTCGAAGCAGACGGCCTTGAGTGAGGTCGTTCCGATGTCGATTCCCAATAGATTCATTTCGTTCTCCTCGGTTCGGGCAAGAGGCCCTTAACATTCTCTTTATATTTTAACACAAAGAAAAAAAGGTGTCAACCGAAAACAAAAGAAAAAAGAGAGGGAAATCCCCGTTTTTTCCCCAAACGGGAAAAGGTTGACGAAACGGAGTTTTTTCGGTATAATAATAAGGTTAACAGGTATTGTCTGCCAAGGGCATAAGGAGAATGTATGGCAATCGAAAAAAAGAACAGAAAAAGTGCGGAATATAACGACCAGAGCATCCAGAGTCTCAAGGGTGCCGATCGCGTACGCAAGCGTCCGGGCGTCATCTTCGGCTCGGACGGGCTTGACGGCTGTGCGCATTCGTTTTTTGAGATCCTCTCCAACTCCATTGACGAGGCCCGCGCGGGCTACGGAGAGGTCATTCACGTCACCGTCACGCGCGATCACGTCATCACCGTGGAGGATTTCGGCCGCGGCATTCCGCTGGATTGGAACGAGAAGGAGGGCCGCTTCAATTGGGAGCTGATCTTCTGTGAGCTTTACGCCGGAGGAAAATACGACAATGCCGCGGGCGGCGCGTATCAGTATTCGCTCGGTCTGAACGGTCTGGGCGCTTGCGCCACGCAGTACAGCTCGGAGTTTATGGACGTGGAGGTGTTCAGCCGCTCTACGCGCTACACCGTCCACTTTAAAAAGGGCGAGGTCGACGGGGAGCTGCAAAAGGAGCCCTACAACCGCCGCCGCACGGGTACCGTCATCACCTGGCGCCCCGATCTTGACGTGTTCACCGAGATCGGCATTCCCGAGGAGTATTTTCTTGACGTGATGCGCCGTCAGGCCGTGGTCAACGGCGGGCTGACGCTTCATCTGCGCTATCAGAGACAGGACGGCACCTGGAGCGAAAACAGCTTTCTGTATCCCGAGGGAATCCTCGACTACGTCCGTTCGCTTGCCGAGATCAACGCCAACAACGAGATCGACGAGAGCGAGGGCAAGGTCACCACGCTCACCGTTCCCGTTTTCTGGGAGGGAGAAAAACGCGGCCGCGACCGCGAGGACAAGGCGGATTACGATCTGAAGATCAGCGTCGCGTTCTGCTTTTCCGCCAAGACCCAGCGCATCGAGTATTATCACAACTCCAGCTGGCTGGAGCACGGCGGCAGTCCCGAAAAGGCGGTCAAATCCTCGTTTTTGCGTGCGATCGACGGTTATTTGAAGTCTACCGGTAAGTACAATAAAAACGAAGCCAAGATCAGCTTTCAGGACGTGGAGGACTGTCTGGTTTTGGTCACAAACTGCTTCTCCAACGTCGCCTCGTTCTCGGATCAGACCAAAAAAGAGGTCACCAATAAATTCATCGCCGAGGCAATGGTCGAGTTCTTCGACGAAAAGCTCGAGGTGTATTTTGCCGAAAATCCCAACGATGCCGACCGCATCGCCGCGCAGGTGCTCATCAATAAGCGCAGTCGCGAAAGCGCCGAGAGCGCCCGTGTAAACATCAAGAAAAAGCTGGCCGGCTCGATCGACGTCACCAACCGCATCGAGAAATTTGCCAACTGCCGCAGTAAGGACAAGGACAAGCGCGAGCTTTACATCGTAGAGGGCGATTCGGCGCTTGGGAGCTGTAAGCTCGGCAGAGACGCTGAATTTCAGGCCATCATTCCCGTTCGCGGTAAAACGCTCAACTGCTTGAAATGCGGCTACGACCGCATCTTCAAAAGCGAGATCATCGTGGATCTGTTGCGCATCATCGGCTGCGGTGTGGAGATCGGCAAGGGACACAAGGATCTTGCGGGCTTCCATCCGGAGAATCTGAAGTGGAGCAAGATCATCATCTGTACCGATGCCGACGAGGACGGCTATCAGATCCGCACCTTGATTTTAACGATGTTCTACCGCTTGCTTCCGAGCCTGATCGCCGACGGCAGGATCTATATCGCGGAATCGCCTCTTTACGAGATCACCTGCAAGGGAAAGAAAAAGGAAGGCGAGGAGGAGATCTTCTTTGCCTACGACGAGAAGGAAAAAACGCAGATCCTTGCCTCGCTCGGGGATCGCAAATATACCATTCAACGCTCCAAGGGCTTGGGCGAAAACGAGCCGGATATGATGCGCCGTACCACGATGGATCCCGCCACGCGCCGCCTGATCCGCATTCTCCCCGAGGATGAGGAGGCCACCCGTCAGATGTTTGAGATCCTTCTGGGGGACGATCTGGACGGCAGAAAGCGCTACATCGCCGAAAACGGCTATCGCTATCTGGATCTGGCGGATGCCTATTGATGGAGGCCTACCGCTGTGTCTGCGGCTTTGCCGAAAGCCGCTTTGAGGAAAAAAAGAGTGAATTTATCGGACGGGCCATCCCCTGCGAGAGCTGGGAGGAGGCACAGGACTTCGTCGCGCGAGCACGAAAGGATTATCCCGATGCCCGCCACCACGTTTCCGCCTTCATCAATCGCGAGGGGAACGTCCAGCGCTTTGACGACGACGGCGAGCCGAAGGGAACGGGCGGCATCCCGATTCTCGAGGTTCTGAAAAAAGAGGAGCTGTCGGGCGTTTGCGTCGTGGTCACCCGCTTCTTCGGCGGCATTCTGCTCGGTGCGGGCGGGCTTGCCCGTGCGTATGCCCGTGGCGCGCGCGATGCGATCCACGCGGCGGGGATCTGCCGCTACGAGCGCTTTTTGCGCGTGCGTCTTGCCATCCCGTACCCCTTGTTTGCCAAGGTGGAGTTCGAATTGGCGCAGAGAAAATATCGCTTGGACGGGAAAGACTTCGGCGAGGCGGTGCAGCTTGACCTGCTCGTCCCCGAGCGCTCCCTTTCGGCACTTTCAAGCTTGCTGGACGATCTTTCGGGCGGCAAGATCACAATGGAAACGGTAGGTGATTGCTTTGCCAACGCAGAAAACTGAACTCGCGCTCGGAGAGTGGCTTTTGGAGCTCGATCCCCAACAAACTGCCCGCCAATACGAGGCGCTGCCCCCCATCGGCACGAGCGACGTGGGACTTCGGATGTTTCATTACCATCTCCCGCTTGCCCCGACCGAGTCGGTCGCGTTTTTGCGCTCGCTCGGAATCGATCCGAAAAAGCTCTCCTCGGCAGGCCCTCTGACCGAGCCGGATGAAAACGGCGAGGTGCTGTTTTTGGTCAAGGCCCGCTTTTGTGCCAAGGTGTTAAAGGCTCCCTGCAAGGTTCCGCGTCAGAGCGTCGAGCACGCATCTCTCAGCCTTGTCATCGTGGACGATCCCCGCTCCTTTTCCCCCGCGCTCGCGCCGTTTCCCGCGCCCGAGGCGGAGCTTCGCTTCGTTTTGCCCCTGCCCTTTGACGCCGCCTTTTTCGATCAATTGTGAAAGGACTGCTTGACAAACCGGGCCGTGCTTTTTATACTGAAGTCAGCAGGATTCCTGCTGACTTTTTCCGTTTTGAGAGGAGAATAGAAGATGTTTCGTACGGGATTTGCAAGATGTGATATCACCCCGCCGCTCGGCTTTTCGCTGGCGGGCTATTTTGAAAAGCGCATTGCCGACGGCGTTCGCGATCCGCTCGAGCTGAACGCGGTGGCGTTCGACGACGGAGAAAACAAGGCCGTTCTCATCACAAGCGATTTGATCTACGTGATGGAAAACGTCGCTACGCGCCTGCGCCGTGAGATCTCCGAGGCTACGGGGATTCGGGAGGACTTCATCTTCACGCAGGGTCTGCATCAGCACACCTCGATTCGTATCGGCCACAAGGTGCATCTGACCGAGGAGCCGGACCCCAACGACAGCGCGTATCTGACGACCCTTCACCGCAAATTTGTTGACGTGACGCGTCTTGCCATCCGTGATCTTGCCGAAAGCCGCATCGGCATCGCCGAGGCAGAAACGGCAGAGCCGATCGCCTTCATCCGCCGTTATCGGATGCGTGACGGCTCGGTTCGCACCAATCCCGGAACGGCCAATCCCGACGTGGTCGCACCGGAAGGCAAGGCGGACAATACCGTGCGCCTGATCCGCTTGTTCCGCGAGGGTGCCAAGGACATCGCCATTGTCAACTTCTCCACCCATCCCGACACCATCGGCGGCAATCAGTATTCCGCAGACTGGCCGGGCTTCGTTCGCCGTATGACCGAGGCGGATTTGAAGGATGTTCACTGCATCCTTGTCAACGGCGCGCAGGGTGACAGCAACCACGTGGATATTTCCAAAAAGCGCATCGTCGATCACGACGCCCGCTACGAGGGCTATACCCGCCGTATGGGCCGAATCATCACCGACGTGGTGCTGGAGCTGTGGGAAAACACCGCTCCCGCCGAGGCAGGCAAGGTTTGGGGCAAGGTCAAAATGGAGTACGTTCCCACCAACCAATCCGGCAAGGAGCGCTTGGAGGAATACCGTGAGATCAACCGTCGCATTCAGTCGGGTGAGATCACCTGGAAGGACGTTTCGGTTCACCGTGCCGAGGTCGGCCGCGTGCTTCAGCTTCATCGCGAGCTGATCGCCCAAAAGGTCCCCGTCAGCTTTCTCGGAATCGGCAAAATCGTGTTCGTCGGCTTTGGCGGCGAGCCGTTTATGAAGTATGCCGAAAACGCGCGCGAGGACGGTGCGGGCTTCTACGTCATCACCGCCTGCTGTACCAACGGCGGTCAGGGCTATCTTCCCACCGAAGAGGCCTACGGGCAGGGAAGCTACGAGGTCTCCAACTCCCGCTTCTCTTCCTGCGTTGAGTCGATGCTCCGCTTGTCAGCCAAGGAAATGATCGAGACCTACCGCAATCTGATCGGATAAAGAAAAATGCCGATTTCCCTCGGGGAATCGGGATTTTTTATGTTGATTTAATGCTTGGGCTTGTGAGAGTTTTTGCGGTGCAGGGATTTGGCGATGCGGTAGGCGGGCAGGCAGATCGCCAAAACCAAAAGCAGGAGAATCATCAGGATCAGAAAAACGCGGTCCTCGCGGAAGATGCCCGAGATCGCGTCCCAAGCGGATTTCGCACCCTTTTCCAAAGCGCTCTTGACGTGGATGGGAGAACCGTCCCATTCCAGCACCAAGGGGTAGGATGCGGCCTGCTCTCCGTTGAAGAGGATCGTTACCTTTCCGACCTCTTTCCCGTCGGCAACCTCTTCGACCGAGATCTCGTCGGGCAGCTCCAGACGGTAGTCCGGCTCGGCATCCTGACGCAGAAGCATACGGATCTCCTCTCCCACCGCCACGTTCAGCCGTCGGTCGGAGTCGATGATGCCGACCGAATCCACGCGTTTCCCCTTCTCCATCACGGTTCGCATTTCAAAATTGCGGTAGAGATAGGAGATGAGCGTGTGCGTTTCGACCCAAGCCATATTTTCGTTGTAATTGCGATTGGTGTCCAAGTTCGCGCCGAGCAAAACGGAAACGTAGGATACGCCGTCCTTTTCGCTGTATGTGGCAAGACAGCGCCCCGCCTGATCGGTAAAGCCGCTCTTGCCGCCGACGTAAGCGGGCAGATAGTAATCACTGCGCTCGTAATAAATATCGACCGTGTAGCGAAGCTTTCTTTCCTTGTGGCGTGAGTTGGCGGGAATGGTGTAGCTGCGGGTGGAGATGATCTCACGGAACAGATCGTTCTCCATCGCCGCCTCGAGGATCAGCGCGATGTCGCGCGGGGAGGAGTAGTGATTGTTTCCGTGCAGACCGTGCGCGTTTTCAAAGTGGGTGTTTTTCAGCCCCAGCGCCGCGGCCTTTTCGTTCATTTTATCAATGAAGGCCTGCAGATTTTTTCCGCCGAAATGCCAGGCCAAGAGATCGGCCGCATCGCAGTAGGAGTTGAGCATCATACCCGTCAGAACGTCGTATGCGGTCAGCTCCTCACCGCGCACGAGCTGCATCTGCACGCCGCCGCCCTCGATGATGTAGGTGAACATCGAGGTAGCGGGGCAGGTGATGATC
>JAZRZQ010000124.1:0-7881 GCA_045601445.1 Eubacteriales bacterium
GCCCTCAATCAAATCCATCACACGAACCATTTCGCCGACGTAGAAGGATAGGACCAGATCGATCTCGGGGAAGCGGGAGGCGGCCTCTTTCTTTTTGCCGTAAGCATTTAAAAGAGGGTTAAACGAGCCGCTTTTCTCGTCGCGTTCCCAATCGTCAAAGGCGTCAAGCGTATAGATGTACCGCCCGAGATATCCCGCAACACAGGAAAGATAGCGCGCGGGAAGCCCTGCGGTACCAAAGGAAGCAAGCCTTGAAAGAAGTGCGGAAAAATGGTTGCACATCGCATCAAGATCCGCCCCCTCCCGCTCCATTTCTCTTTCCTGCGAAAGAGCAGCTGCAATGTCCCGTGAAAGCTCCTGCCATTCTTTTTCGCGACGGCACAAGCGATTTCTCGCGGCCTTTAAAAAGAAATAGGCGACGGAGGAAACAAGCCGGCGCATCAAAGGCACGTCGGCATCGAGACGGTCATCGAGCATTTTTTCCGTGGTCAGAACAAGGCTTGCCTTAGCGGCAAAGCAAAGCGCCTCGTTGTCGCGAATCCGCATTTTCTTTTTGAAGGGATGCAAAGGACACTTCTGCCGCTCGGGCTCGATCTTCTCTTTCGTTACCAAAAGTCGCAGGGCGGCAAGAAAGACGAAATCGTAGCTGAGAAAGGGCTGCAGAAAACGGGTCGTATTCTTTTTGATGGAATGGCAAAGCCCGCAATACAGAGCCTGATAGAGGCTGTAATGCTTAACGAGCATTTCACTTTTTTCGATTCTCACATATCCCAGCACGGCAAACTTCTCCTTATATCAATGTATTATACACGATTTTTTTTGAAATTTCCATACTTTTCCTAAAAATCCTTGCAAAGCTTTTTCTTTTTCTGTATAATGGTGGTACGATCAATTTTAGGAGGCTTTTATGAACTATATCGTAAAAACGAAGAAAACGCGCGATCTCGACGGAATTGAAGAAGCACGCATTTCATATAATCCGTGGAATACCCCCTACGAGCCCGATACGCGCTTCCGCGGGGCTTATATCGAGGGTGAGGGCTTTTTGTTTCAGCTCGTTTGCTACGAAAAAAATCCCCGTATCACGCTGGAATTTCACGAGGGCTACGGGCCTTGTTTGGACAGCTGTATGGAGCTGTTTTTCAATTTTGCCCCCGAAAGAAGCAACGAATACCTCAATTTTGAAATGAATGCGGGAGAGTCCTACCTTTACGGCATCGGCGCCGGCCGCGACGATCGCCGCGACATTCAAACGAGCGTAATGCCCACGAGCCGTTCCGTCGTTTTTGAGGATCGCTGGGAGTCAACTCTTTTCATTCCGCTGGAAACCATCGAGGAGCTTTACGGAAAAATTGATTTTTGTGACGGCTACCGCTTTATCGGCAACGCCTACAAATGCGGCGATCTGACCGAAATTGAGCATTATCTCTCCTGGAATCCCGTTTTGACCGAAACGCCCGATTTTCACCGTCCCGAATATTTCGGAACCTTCACGATTGCAAAATGACGTATTTTTTAAGCGGACCGATCCGTCGATCCTTCTGCCAGATTCCGACGCTGGATACAAAGCGCCTGCGACTGCGCAAGATCCTGCCCGAGGACGAGACCGATATGTACGAATACTCCCGCGAGGCCGAAACGAGCCGTTATCTTCTCTGGGAGCCGCACACTTCCCGCGCGTTTACCGCCGCCCACATCCGCTATTTGCAAACGCAATACCGCAAGGCCGCCTTTTTCGATTGGGCCTTGGTGGAAAAGGAAACGGGGAAAATGATCGGCACTTGCGGCTTCACACAGATTTACGAACGGGAAAAGCGCGCGGAGATCGGCTACGTTCTCTCTCCCCTCTATCATCGGCGCGGCCTTGCGCCCGAGGCCATTGAGCGTGTGATGGAATACGGCTTTTTCACGCTCGGGCTGATTCGTCTGGAGGCGCGTATTATGGAAGACAACCTTGCCAGCCGAAAGGTGCTGGAGCGCTTTGGCTTTACCGATGCCACGCGAAAAAAAGAAACCTTAATCAAGCGCGGAAAAAAACAGCGCGTTCTGACCTTTGCTTTGACGAGAGAAGCGTGGGAGGAGCGCAAAAAAAGAAGAGATTGAACAATCTCTTCTTTTTCTTTTAATAGGGCTTATAAAAGCGATGGCCTTCGATCTCGCAGACGACCATCAAATTTTGGTCAAACCAATTGTTCGCACCGACGATGGTGGGATTGCAGAAATAAACCGCTCCCTGTGCCAGATCGGGTGCGCAACCGTTCAGCACGGCGTCAACCGCCTTGACGGTATCCTCTTTGGGAAGCCAATTGTCGCGTGATTCCCAATTAACCATCACGTCGAACTGACCGTCCTTCATCAAGATCTCCTCGATCGTGGAGCCGAACTTCGGCCCTTGGACGCGATTCATCACCACCTGCGCGATCAGAATGCGATGGTCGAGGCTACCGCTTCTGGTCTCGTGATCGACGCAATACAAAAGCATCTGATACTCGATTTTGGTCGGGTTGTAATGGCAAGCATACAGACCCGGCGCGGGATTGGTAACGTGGCTCGGCATCGGACTGTCGAAGAGGTGTTCTCCGTCAGACGGACGGGCATTCGGCAGGGGCTCGTGAGAAATCAAGGGATTCTCAAATACGGATTCGCTTTTGGCCACTCCGAACAAATAGGAAGAAATAGCGCCCTCGGCCGTCCCCGAGATATGAGCGGGGTCGGAGGCGTTTTGCAACAGCGGTTTCGCATCCTGATAGGTCACCGACTCAACGGTTTCCTTTAAGGCAAACTCCGTCGGTGTTTCCTGTACGTAAGAGTCAAACTGCAAAGCGTGTGGACTTGTATTGGAATGTACAGGGAGGATCAGGATCGCCAAAACCGCGCAGAGTAAGGTGATCGGAACGGAGGTTTTTTCCGCTCCTACTGCGAGTTTTCTTGTCATACGATCTCCTGTGATTCGTTTTTCAACGCAAAAATAAAGTTCGCAAGCCGCTCGTGATTATAGAAAAAAATCAAAAAAAAGTCAATATTGTTCCATCTTTTTTAAAAATTTGGACACATTTCGTTCACATTTTTGATTTTTCTGTTTTTTGCTCTGTCAAACTTTGTAAAATCGTGTATTTCTTCCTTATATATACATATATTATTATAGTATGAAACCGACGGAATTATGCAACTCCGTCGGTTTTAATGTTTACAATTTGTTCATTATTTAATTTCGAGGATCGTAACGCCGCCGTCCCCTTCTCCATAGAGACCGAGGCGGAAGCTGCGGATACGGGGATCCTTCTTAAAATAGCGCCACAGACCCGCCTTGAGAGCGCCCGTTCCCTTTCCGTGAATGACGGTAACGCTGTGGTAACCCGTCAGAACGGCATCGTCCAGATACTTATCGACCACAAACCAAGCATCGTCCGTCACAAGTCCTCTCACGTCAACCGATGAGGCCGTGTGGGAGCGCGCAGACGAGGTGACCGAGCCCTTGGGGGCCTTGCTTTGATTCTTTTTCAGCTCCGTAATCAGCCGCAAAGCCAAAACGGGCGTTTTCATCCGAAGATTGCCCACGAGAACGCTCGCGTCCTTTCCTTGCAGGCTTTCCACGACACCTTCCTTGCCGACGGTGGCGACCAGAACACGGTCCCCGACGCGCAAGGCTCTGGGCAGGGTGTAATTCTCCTCACGGTCACGCGCCTCGACGATCTGCGAGGAAATATGCTCCTCTGCACCGCGAAGCTGAAGGCGCAGCTTTTTGCGTTCCTCCTCGAGGTCTCTCTGACTTTGATCCTTCAGGGCCTTTTTCTGAAGCTCCTCGAGCTTTTCAAAGGTAGAATCCGACAGGGCGCGGGCGCTCTTGACCAAGCGGAGCGCCTCTTTTTTGGCGCGCTCCAATTCCTTTTCCGCTCCCGCCAGAAGCCCTTCTCGCTCCTTTAAGCTCTCTTCCTGCGCTTTTTTGGCCTCCTCGAGAAGCTTTTTGGCCTCCTCGCGATCCTTTTCCATTTCGACTCGCTCTGCCTCGAGCTTGCCGACGACGGTTTCAAATCGGCGGTTTTCCGCTTTTATCAAGTTCTCCGCTTTTTGGATGATGGCAGGATCGAGTCCCAATCGGGAGGAAATCAGAAACGCATTGGAGCGGCCGGGCGTGCCGATGATGAGACGGTAGGTCGGCTTGAGGGTCGTGACGTCAAATTCACAGGAAGCGTTCTCCACCCCCTCGGTTTCCAGCGCATAGCTTTTCAATTCGGCATAATGCGTCGTGGCGGCGCATTTGACCCCCTTGGCACGAACGGTTTCCAAAATAGCCTCCGCCAGCGCCGCTCCCTCAACGGGATCGGTTCCGTTGCCAAGCTCGTCAAAGAGCATCAGAGAGCCGCTTTGAAGCCCGTCGAGCATCGAGATAATGTTGACGATGTGTCCCGAAAAGGTGGAGAGAGACTGTTCAATGCTTTGTTCGTCGCCGATGTCGGCCAATACGTCCGGATAAACGGGAACGGTTGCCGCTTCGCAGGGGAGCTGAAGACCCGTTTGCGCCATCAAGGCATAAAGCCCTATGGTTTTGAGCGTGACGGTCTTACCGCCCGTGTTCGGGCCGGTGATAACAAGGGTGTCGAAATCCTTGCCGAGCGTGAGGCTGATCGGAACCGCCTTTTTCCGATCCAGAAGCGGGTGTCTTGCGCGGTCGAGAATGAGCACTCCGTTACGCGAGATCACAGGACGGCCCGCATCCA
Organism: Eubacteriales bacterium; assembly: GCA_045601445.1. Classification (GTDB taxonomy): domain Bacteria; phylum Bacillota; class Clostridia; order Oscillospirales; family SIG627; genus RGIG5579. The sequence continues at coordinate 4,719 of JAZRZQ010000124.1, forward strand.
TTTTGGCGGCAAGAGAAGCCTTGGCAAAGATGACGGACAGCTCGACGACATTATAAAAATCAAGCGTCAGAGCGTCGGAGATGGCGGAAACGCGGTACGAGAGCTCGGCCAAGATGCGTTCGATCTCGTCCTGCTCTTCTCCCTCCAAAAGCTTGATTTGGTTGTTCAATTCTACCACCGACATCGGCTCGATAAAGACCGTTGCACCGCTGGCGCTGGTATCGTGGATGAGACCCTTGATCTCGTTTTTATATTCGGTTTTGACGGGGATCACGTAGCGGGAATTGCGGAAGGTGATGATATTTTCCTGCAAAAAGTTGCCGTATGCACCCGAGATATAATGCTGAAGCGAATCACGGATGCGTGCGGCGCAGGAGGACATTTTTCTGCGGATGGAAAACAGGGCAGGTGAAGCATCGTCCGCGACGCTCTCCTCGGAAAGAACGGAGCGGTGGATCTCCTTTTCGAGCCCTCGGTCGGGAATCAGACGGCGGAAGAGCTCACCCAGCACCCCATCCTCTCCCGAAAGAGCCTGCCCGTATTCCTTGGCAAGATCAACGCTTTTGAGCATGGAAGCCACGCGAAGAAGCTCGGACAGATTGAGGATCGCTCCTTTTTTTGCGCGATCGAGGATCGAAGGGATCGCAGGGTGCGCGGACAGAGACGGCTCGCCTTTCATCGACGAGATGCGCTTGGCCGATTCGGTTTGCTTTTGCAAAAGCTCGACCCGATCCGTTTCGGTTTCGGGTCGAAGCGTGAGGATCTTCTCCTTGCCGGCTTCAACCGCACAGCAAGCGGAAAGCAGAGAGAGGATCTTGTCATATTCCAAGGTTTTAATTGCTTTTTCAAACGCTTTCATTTGTTTCTCCGTTTGGGGCTTTTTCGTCCAGAAGTCGAATCTGATGATAAAAATCCAAGGTTTGGTAGCTACGCTCGAGCTGGTGGATCAAAAAACGCTCGGCAAGATGGGAAAAGGATTTTAAGACCGACTCCGGCAGCTTGATCGCATAGGCCTTATCATCCGTGCTTTCCACACTGTGTCGGCACACCGACAGAACCTCCTTTGAGACGCGAAGAAGCTCGCGGTCCTCGGAAGAAAGGCATTCCGAGCAGACCAGATCCCCCTGATTCAGGCGAAAGAAGAGCGCCGAGCAGTTTTGCATTTCCTTTTCACATTCGGCACATTCCTCGAGCCTTGGCATCAACCCGTTGGCGGCGAGAAGGCGCATTTCAAAGATCGCCTTAATCAGATCCGTCGGGCGATCCTCCTTTGAGATCAGATACAGCGCATTCATCAAAAGCGGCAGAACCGTTTTTCCCGTTTCGGCATCGAGCGCAGTATCCTCCGCTAAATTGGCCAAGTACGAAGCCAGCGCCAACGAAGAGAGCGATGCTCCCGCACGCAGAGTGGAATAAAGCGGGCGGGCCTTAATGAGAAACATTTTATCGCCGCGCCTTTGCAGGACAAATTCCGAATAGACGAAGGTGGCGCAGGCCGCGGCATTTTTGCTTGTGATGCTGCGAATGCCTCGCGCCTTAAAAAAGATCTTCCCCTCTTCGGTTAAAACGGTGATGAGCTTGTCACTTTCGCCGTATTTGACGCTTCGAAGAACAAGTCCTTTGGTTTCCAGCGTCATTTCTCGTCTTGACGGAAGCCGAAGTCGTGCAGAAGAAATTCGTTATCGCGCCAATTCTCCTTCACCTTGACCCACAGATTGATGTTGACGTGGACACCGAAAAAGGCTTCGAGATCCTCTCGGGCGAACGAGCCGACCTTTTTGAGCATCGCGCCGTCCTTGCCGATGATGATCTTTTTATGGCTGGCCTTTTCGCAATAGATCTCGGCACGGATGTCGATCAGCTTTCCGCTGTCCTGAAAGCCCTCAATGACGACGGCAGTACCGTGCGGGATCTCCTTATCCAAGAGCTTTAAGAGCTTTTCGCGAATGATCTCGGCGGCAATGGTGCGTTCGGGCTGATCGGTAATCATATCCGAGGGGAAAAACCAAGGTGCTTCCTCCAAAAACGGCTCAGCCTCCTCGAACAGAATATCAACGCCGTCACCCGATTTGGCGCAAAGCGGAATGACCGCCTCGAAGTGATACTCCTTTGAAAAGACGTCGATGGTGCGAATGATATCCTCAGGGGTGAACAGATCCGTCTTGTTGATGAGAAGCGCGACGGGCATTTTCATTTTGATAAATTTTTCAAGCAGCTCCCTCTCGATCGGGTGGATCTGCGCCAAAGGTTCAACCACGAGAAAGACGAGAGCAACGTCGGTGGTCGCAGTTCCGACGGATTTCATCATCATATCACCGAGCTTGGTGCAGGGCTTATGGACACCGGGAGTGTCTAAAAATACGTATTGGCGCGAGCCCTTGGTCAAAATGCCCGTGATTGAGGTACGGGTGGTTTGCGGCTTGCGCGAGACCGCCGCAATCTTTTCTCCCAAAATGGTGTTCAACAGCGTGCTTTTTCCGACGTTCGGTCTGCCCACGAGAGCAAGAAAGCCCGTCTTTTGCGTCATATCCTGCATAATTTCTTCCTGTTCTTTTTCTTTTTTCCTTTGTTAAATTTCGGTTTGAACCTCGCCCTCGTTCAGAGAGGAAAGAATCCTCTCCTGCAGGCGAAACATTTCTTGCTTTTCGGCTTGCTCGACGTGATCCCAGCCAAGCAAATGGAGTGTGGAGTGGATGACCATCAGACAAAACTCCTGACGGTAGGTCGTCCCAAACTGCTCGGCGTGCTCCGCAACGACGGCAGGACAGACGATGACGTCCCCCAGCGGGACGGCGCTTCCGACTCTCTCATCTTCCTCGAGCGGAAAGGAGAGCACGTCAGTCGGTCGGTCAATGCCGCGGAAAAGCGAATTGAGGCGAGCGATCTCCTCACGGGAGACCAAGGATACGCTCACAAGCGCGCGATCACAAAACTCTTGATGGGAAAGCGTTGCGTCAATGGCGCGGCGAAGCACGGTTTTGTAGCCGCGAAACGGAGCTTTTTCCTTTTGATGGTTTTCGATCTCAATCAGGTGCTTCACTTTTTCTTTCCCTTTCCGTAGCGGTGATACCCTTCCACGATGCGGGAGAAGATGGTGTTACGAACCACGTCCTTGGAGCTTAAGCGGCAGATGCCGATGCCCTCGATCCCCTCGCAAATCTCA
>JAZRZQ010000125.1:0-17203 GCA_045601445.1 Eubacteriales bacterium
TTTTTCAAACTAACCTATCTCAAAAATAAGAATATTAAGTGATATTGTGAGACAGGTCTCACAGTGATATTTTGCGTTATCACGCAAAGTGATATTGAAACTTGCAGTTTCAGTGATATTATATTCGCCCCCAAAACTCGCGAAGCGAATATAACTTGGGCGTAGCCCGAATATAACTGCGTAGCAATATAACTCGCCTTTGGCGAATATAACTGTGGCACCTTCCTTACGGAAGGTGCCACAAGCTTCGCTTTTTTGTTTTTTTGGAAAATTAAGCGCGGGTTGCCTTCTTCTTGAGAACAACAACTGCTACCAGAGAGATCAGAGCGACGGAAACAGTCAGGGCGATCATGGAAGCATCGCCGGTTCCGGGAGCGGCAGAAAGAGCGCCGTTCACGTAGGTCTTGCCGTTGATCTGAAGAGTGATGGTAACCTTAGCGTGCTTTGCAGGATCGATCTTGGTAGCGGCAGTGCCGGCAAGAGTCTTGTAGCCTGCGTAGTTAACCGTATCGGCGTAGCAGAGAGCCTTGCCAACGGTAGCACCGTCCTCAACGAGGATGTTAACGGGCATCTTGTTGTCAAAGTTGAGCGCGTTGGGGCCTGCACCGTAAAGGTTCTTCACGGAAGCACCCTTCTTGACGGTTACGTTTGCATAGGAGAAGGCGTAGTCCCAATCGTATGCGGAGACGGTACCCATCTTAGCGCCGTCCTCAATGATGACTTCCACGCTAACCGAATAGGTCGGAGTGGGAGTAGCAGCATTGTCGGTGTCCTTCTTAGCGTTTACACGGGAAGCCTTCTTCAAAACGCCTTCGCTCTGGCCGGAGTAATTTCTGACGTTGTCAGAGCCGGAAACAGAAAGGTACGTACCGGCACCTGCAACCTCAACGTGCTCGTAGTTACCGTTGCGGAAGGTAATGGAGGGAGTGTGGTCAATGTGACCGCCACCGGCGAGTGCCTTGTACTCAGCATTGTTGGTGTAAGAGGTGGGAGTGGTAGCGTCGGCAACGACGAGCCACTTCACTGCGATGTTTTCGTTGGAGTAGTCGGTCTTGGAAAAGACGACGTTGTCGAACGCGATGTCAACAACGCTGGGCGAAAAGATCATCGAGTAAGAGGTAACGCCGTTTTCAGCATCCGTAGCAAGATCGGGCGCAATGGTCAGATCCTTGAAGCAGAAGTTGCCCGCAACGGTCTTTCTGGAGGAGGGGTTGCCGACAGTAGTGATGGGGAAGTAAAGAACGGTCTTGGAGTCCTCGTAGCCTGCACCGGTGTAAGCAACGAGATCAACCACGTTGGGGATGGTCTTGTCGGGGAATGCGATGTCACCAAAGAAGCCATTGGTACTACCGTTGGTGGTAACCTGAATCGAACCCATGATGTGGATGGCGATCTTCTTATCAGCCGAGGGGTTAGAAGCAACGATCGCCTTGTAAGCGGCGCCGATGCCCTTCTTGGGGGTAGCGGCGGTCAGACCGTCGTTTGCATTGTCGCCGCTGGCGGAAACGTAGTACTCAATGTCGTAGCTGGGAGCGGGGGGAGGAGTCTGTCCACCGGGAGTGGTCTGCTCAACGCCGTTGATATAGGTCTTGGTGCCGGCAACGAGAGTACCGGTAGCAAGAATCTGGCTCTTTACGGCTTCGATGGAGGTGATACCGGAGTAATCGCAGGTATCAGCATAGGTCTTGAGGTTCTCAACCTTGGAGGGATCCTCAACGGTAACCTTAACGTCAAGCTCTCTGTCTACGGAGATTGCAGAAGGACCGAAGACGTAGAGGTTCTTAACGGAGGTAACGTCTGCAGCAACGGTAACGCTGGCACCAACGCAAGCAGCATTCCAGTTCAAGGCAGATACGGTGCCCATCTTCGCACCCTTGCCGATCACGATGGAAGCAGACTGCTTGATATCAGCGTCACAGAAGCCGCCATCGGCGGTCTTCGTGATGGTAGCGCCGAGGGTTCTTTCCATGTTGGTGTGAGCGTAGATACCCTTTGCGGCTACGTCATCAAGGTTGGTGTAATCGCCGTTCATAAAGGTAACCTGAGAAAGCACAGGGTATGCCTGACCTTTGGTGTAGCCTTCAAAGTTCTTGAAAGCAACGTTGGAGGACCAGGGCTCAGCGTAGATTCTCCATCTGATCTTGTGGGCCTTGGCGGTGTCTCTTGCGTCATAGTCGGCAAAGACAACATCGTCAAAGGTGATGTGACCGATACCGACACCGATCGAAGCGATGTAGTTGTTTGTTGCGAGAGCGTTTGCGGTATCGCTGTTACCCTTGGGAAGGATGGTCAGGTTGCGGAAGCAGAAGTCGGGAGCGCCGAGGTACTTTCTGATGCTGGAGGCGGTGTCGGTGTAGGCGAACAGAATGGTAGCGTCGTCGTCAACACCGATGATGTCAACCGTTACGGGAACGCGAGCGGTTGCACCGGTGGTGATCCACTGCTGGCTGGTGGTTGCGCCTTCAATGACACCGTCGACGTAGATGGCTACGGTCTGCTGCGCGGTGGGAGCAGCAGCAACGATCTTTGCGTATGCATTTGCAATATTCTTCAGGGGAGTGGTTGCGGTGAGTCCGTCGTTGCTGTTGTTACCGGTCTCGGAGACATAGTAAACAATGTCGTAGGTGGCCGGTGCTGCGAATACCTGACCCCAGGGAAGAAGGCCGAGGATCATCACAACGGCAAGCAAAACGGAAACGAGTTTCGTTTTCTTCATTTGTGAAAACCTCCAAATAAATTTTTGTTTCAAATCGAAGCCGATTCAAATACATTTCATATTATAATATAATGATCCCCGTTTGACAAGGTTTTCATCCAAAAATATTGATTCTTGTGAAATTTCTTCAATCTTTTTTTCTTTTTCTTGGTGAAAATCACCAAAGGCCCCGACGGCCGAAGCGGGGTTTTTTTCAAGCTACTTGACAGCCGCAAAGCAAATATTATATAATGATCGAAACGTTTCGGTAAAAATCACTTTTTATTCCGACCGTCCGCATTCGGTTCATTCCCGAAAAGAGAGGTGAGCCTTGCGGCGTTTTATTTTTTTGGAGGACGTTATGATTTCACAGGAAATGCTTCGCCTTGGCCGTCAAAGCTCGGTGATCCGTGCAATTTCGGAATACGGCGCAAAACGGAAAAAAGAGATCGGCGCGGAAAACGTGTTCGATTTTTCGCTCGGTAACCCAAGCATCCCCGCTCCCGCCATCGTGGGGGAGAGCATCCAAAGGCTCGTTCAAACGCTTGATCCCTGTCTGCTTCACGGCTACACCTCTTCTGCGGGAGATATGGCGGTGCGCTCTGCCATTGCCGCCTCGGTCGAGGCGCGCTTCGGCGTTAAGGCCAGTGCCGAGCTGATTTATATGACCTGCGGCGCGGCGGCAAGCCTGACCGTTTCTCTGCACGCGCTTCTCAACGCGGGTGACGAGGTCGTCGTGCCTGCGCCCTTTTTTCCCGAGTATCGCGTGTTCATCGAAAAGGCGGGCGGTGTTCTCGTTCCCGCGCCCTGCCACCAGCCCTCGTTTCAGATTGATTTAGAGCAGATGGAGCGCGCCATCGGAGAAAAGACCAAGGCGGTCCTCATCAATTCTCCCAACAATCCCACCGGCGCGGTCTATACCGAAGAGACTCTCGCGGCCTTGGCCGCCCTGCTCAAGAAAAAAGAAGCGCAGTACGGTACCGAGATCTACCTGATCTGCGACGAGCCGTATCGCGAGCTTTATTATGCCGATGGCTGTGTTCCGTATCTGCCTACTCTCTACGACCGCAGCGTCGTCGCCTATTCCTACAGCAAGTCTCTCTCCTTGCCCGGTGAGCGAATCGGCTATCTTTTGGTCTCTCCGACCTGCCCCGATGCCGAGGACGTGTTTGCCGCGATCTGCGGCGCGGGCAGAAGCCTCGGCTTCGTCTGCGCTCCCTCGCTCTGGCAGAGAGTCATTGCCGAGTGCATCGACGCTCCCTGCAACGTCGAGGAGTACCGCAAAAACTGCAAGCTCCTTTCGGAGTCATTATCCGAGATGGGCTACGTCATCACCCCGCCCGACGGTGCGTTTTATCTGTTTGTGAAGTCTCCCGAGGAGGATGCCAACGCCTTCTGCGAGCGTGCCAAAAAGCACGAGCTGCTCCTCGTCCCGAGTGATTCCTTCGGCGTCAAGGGCTTCGTGAGAATTGCTTATTGCGTCAGCCACGACACCATCCGCCGCTCGCTGCCCGCCTTCCGTGCCTTGATGGAGGAGTACCGATGAGAATTACCGTCATCAACGGCCCGAATCTGAATCTGCTCGGCATTCGCGAGCCCGAACACTACGGCACGCAGACCTACGCACAGCTTTGCGAGTGCATCGGAAAGCACGCCAAGCAACGCGAGATCGCAGTGGAAATCTATCAGTCCAACCACGAAGGGGAGCTTGTCGATTTCATTCAGCAATGCTACGGGAAAAGCGACGGCATCGTTTTGAATCCCGCCGCATATACTCATACCAGCATCGCCATTCTCGACGCAGTCAAATCGGTTTCGATCCCCACCGTCGAGGTGCATCTGTCCAAGGTCTCCGAGCGAGAGGCCTTCCGTCAGATCAGCTACGTTCGCTCGGCGTGCATCGCCACCATCACGGGGCGCGGCGTGCAGGGGTATCTTGACGCCATTGATCTTCTCATCGAGCATCAAAAGGTTTCTCTGTAAAGATTTTTCGCTCCTTATCCTTGCTTTTTACCGCCGAGGCTTTTCTCGGCGGTTTTTTAAAAGTGCCCGATTTTCCCCAAAAGCATTGACTCTCCCGCCTTTTTTCGATATAATATGACACGAGAGATCCCGATTTTCTCTGCTTGTAAAAATCATTTCAAGGAGGCAATACTATGGCATTTTGTCCCGCTTGCGGAAAGCAGCTGATCGAAAACGCAAAGTTCTGCGACGGTTGCGGCGCACCCGTTCAGCCTGCACCCGCACAGTCCGAACCCGCACAGCCTGTACCTGAAAAGACACCCGTGCCGATTCAAGAGAAATCTGCACAAGAAGCACCTGCACAGGAGGCGCCTGCACAGCCCGCTTCCGTTCAGGAGACGTCCTTTGCTCCGCAGGGGACACCGAAAAAGAAGTTTGATTTTTCCGCCCTTCCCAAAAAGCTCATTTACTCCGTGCTTGGCGGCGTCGCGGCTCTGATCCTTCTCATCGTCATCCTTGCATCGGTCTTTTCCGGCGGCAAGGCAAACTTCGCTCTGTATATCAGCGACGGCGAGCTGTTCTTTACCGATTTTGACGGAAAGGGCTGGCAGGTCACCGAAAAAATGGGCGATACGCCCGCCGCTCCTCAGGTCAGCCGTGACGGCAAGACCATCGTCTATCTGGACAAGGGTGACGACAGCAACGTTTTGTATATTCGCACCGTCGGTAAGGACGAGGATCCCACCAAGCTCGACTCTTCCGTTTCCGCCTTTTTCGTGAACGAGGATTTCAATCGCATCACTTATCTCAAGGACGGCGTTCTGTATCAGCACAACCTGAAGGAGAAGGAAAAGATCGCCTCCGACGTGGACTTTTTCCGCGCCTCTCCCGACGGCAAGATCATCTACTTTGCGCAGGATGACGAGGATTACTACGTCAAGCAAGCCGGCAAGGATAAGGAGAAGGTCGATTCCGAGATCGACTCCCTCAGACTCTCCGAGGACTTCAAGACCGCCTACTATTTGAAGGAAAGCGGCCTTTATATGAAAAAAATCGGTGACGACAAGGAAAAGATCGAGAGCGATGTTCAGCGCATCGTTTCGGTGTATGAGGGCGACCGCATCTATTACGTCAAGGTCGAAACCGAGCAGACCACGCTCGACACCTTCGTCAACGACGATCTGGCCGCCTCCGACAGCGCCATGACCGAGCCGGTCGAGCCGCAAATGCCCGATTATCCCTACTCCTTCGATTACGATACCTATGACGAATATCTGGCCGCCAGAGAGCAGTATCAGAAGGATTACGCACAGTATCAGACCGACCGTGACGAATACTACGAAAAGCGTCAGGCTTGGAGAGAAAAAGAAGAGCGTGATTCGCTCCGCGCCTCTCTCAAGGAGGAAAGCGTTACCTCTTATACCTATCAGTTTGCATTCTTTGACGGAAAAGAATCCCGCAATCTGACCGATCCCATCGCCGCTGCCGAGGGCTCTTTCGGCTCGGATTATGCCGTGGATGAGGCCGTTGCCGTGTTCCGTGTGATTCCCAAGGAGCAGATGGAAAAGGTCAAGCTCAGCGAGAACAGCTCTGTCTCCCAGATCCGCAACAAGCTCAGCGAATCTTCCGAAGGAGAAGCGGAGTATTGGATCGCCGTCGGAAAAGAGATCACCGCGTTGAGCTTGGATCACGTTGATTCCTACTCACTTTCCGAGGACGGTAAGACGGCCATGTTTATGGTTGACGTGAACGAGGAAGAAACCAAGGGCGATCTTTATGCCGTTTCGATCTCTTCCACCGTCGGAAAGCCCGAGCTGTACGACAGCGACGTTGCTCCCGGACATTGGAATCAGTACGGTGACTCGGTCTACTACCTCAAGGATTTCGAAAACGATTCCGGAACGCTTTACTGCAACAAGAATGAGATCGACTCCGACGTTTACGCCTACCACATGGAGGTCTATGAGGATCGCGTTTTGTATCTGGTCGACTGGAACAGCGAAAAGAACTACGGCACTCTCAAGCTCTATGACGGCAAAGAGAGCGTGTCCGTTGAGGACGACGTTCGTCTCGGCCGGTTCTCCACCTGCGGCGACGTGCTCTTCCTCTACGATTTCAGTCAGGAGCACGCCAAGGGTGAGCTTCGCTACTTCGACGGAAAGGAATCCGTGAAGATCGCGGACGACGTTTCCTACATTTACGTTCCCGAATTGGATGATTGATAAAACATCCGATCATCATCAAAATACTCCCCGAAACAGAGAGGTTCTCTGTTTCGGGGAGTACCTTTTTTACGCCTTGTTGATGACGGAATCTGCCGCAATCACGTAATGGATCAAAAGTCGGATGCCGCGCATCAAGTCCTGAATGTTGACGCATTCGTCAGGCTGATGAGCTGAGCCGTGACCCGCAGGCATCGGGGGCTTTTTCACCTCGCCCTCGGCGGGGGTGTGAGTGCCGACTGCCATAGCGTTTTTCAGATAACGCGCGTACGTTCCGCCTCTCATCCAATACGGCGGGTTTTCACGACCGGTTATTTCGCGGTACAGCGACAAAAACGTCTCGGGCAGGGGACCGGACGGGTCAACCTTGAAACCGGTGCGATTATTCATAAAGCATCTCTTCCAGCCGCGTGCCGCCCAGGCACCGTCGAGCCGATCTTCCAATTCCTTCGCGGCAAAGCCGACACCGTAGCGAATGTCAAGACTGACCGAGACGTGCCTGTTTTCGACTTTGACCATACCGTTTGCCGCAGAAAGCTTTCCGAAGCCCTCTTCCTCGTAGGAAATTCCCATCGTTTCGCCGTAGTAGGGGAGAAGATACTCCGCGATCGTTTTCATCGTTTCGCGATCCGTGGGAGCAAGCGAGGGGCATTCTGCGAGGAGCTTTGCGGCCAGCGCAGCAGCGTTGAGCGATCCGTCCGGATGTGCGGCGTGCTTTGTCAGGCCCTTGGCCTGCAGGAGAAGCTGTCCATTCTCCCGTGAAAGAGTATAGACCGCCTCGTCTTGAATGCGCGCTTTGATCTCCTCAAACAGCCCGTCTTTGTCACGCAGTCTGACTTGTACCTTTTCCAAAATGACGTTGAAGGCCTCGCCGCCGTGAAAATCGATCACGTCAACAAAGGGCTCTTCGGATTCGTAGATCGCGTGGAGGATTCCTGCCTCACCGAGGGCGCAGGGGAAGGAGGAGTCGGGAATCAGCGAAAGGTCGGGCATCTCTTCGTTTGCCACGAAGGCCTCGATGTCCTTCATTCCGCTTTCCTCGTTACTGCCGATGTAGGCAAGCAGACGGCTTTGGATCGGTATTTTGTGATCGCGAAGAAACTTCATTGCGTAAAGGGTGGCAATGATGCCCGATTTGTCGTCGGAAGAGCCGCGCCCGAATACGCATCCGTCAACGATCCTCGGCTCAAACGGCTCGGTAAAGCTCCAGCCGTCCCCCACGGGAACGACGTCGCTGTGACCGAACAGACCGATCGTGCGCTTGCCCCCCTGCCAAAAGGAGAGCGCGTAGCCGCGATCGGCTTCCGAACGGGTCTCAAAGCCCGCCTCGGCAAACATTTTCTCTGCCTCTGCCAGTGCTTCGGCGCAGGCCCTGCCGAAGGGGGCGTGCTCCTCGGCCTTTCCCTGTACCGAGGGGATGCGGATCAAGCGAAACCAATTTTCTAAAATTTCGCTTTCCTGTTCTTGTAAATAGGCTTGAATGGCCTCATCGGTGTTTTTGCAAATCATATTCGGACTCCTTTTCGGTCTTTTCTTGATTGTATCTCTTTTTCTCTCTTTCTGCAAGCGGTTCGGCAAAAAAAGAATGTGGCCAAGCATCCTTTTAGAGTGCTTGGCCACACGGTTCTTTGTTTTAGATTCCGAAGGTATCCTTCAGATAGCGGCGGCTCATCGCGGCGGCCTCTAAAGGATCGCGTTCCTTGGAGGAATCCTGCTCCACCACGACGTATTCGGCGGCAGAGGCATAAATGGCCTCCATGATCGCGTGCCAATCCTGCACGCCGTATCCCACGGGATCGTAGCGGAAGCCGACGTCCGATCTTTTGGCGGGCTTTTCGGTCAGCTTGCCTTCCTCGAGGAGCTTCCAGATCGGCTTGGGCTCGAGAGCGGTGCAGGTGTAGTCCTTCAGATGCACCACGCTGATCCGATCGCTGAACGCCTCGATCTCCTTGACGGGATCGACACCGCCGTAGCTGATCCAGCAGGTGTCAAGCTCGGGCTGAAGCAGGGAGGCGGGAATGGTCGACATCAAGCGATGCAGAATGTACTCGTCGTCTCCGTCGAGCTTTCCGTATTCGAAATCGTGGTTGTGATACAGCAGACGAACGCCTTCCTTTTGCAGGGCTTCGGCAATTTCGGTGTAAAGAGAGATCGTCTCGTCCCAATGCAAGCGAAACGCCTCGTCGCGTCCCGCGGCCATCGGAATGACGGCGTAAGGCGCACAAAGCCCCTTGACGTAGGAGACGGCGTCAACGAGATCTGCCTGATAGAAGCTGGGGGACTGATGCACGGAAATACATTTCAGTCCGTTCTTTTCGATCAGCTCCAGATTCTCTTCGGCTGTATGATCGTAGCGACCGCCTGCCATCTCGACGTAGTCGTAGCCCATCGCCTTGACCTCGCGCAGTGCGGCGTCCATATCATCCGTCATTGCCTGACGGATGGTGTAAAGCTGTAGACCGACCTTTAAATCCTTCATTGTCTTTCCTCTTTAGATCTCGGGAATGACGACCTCGATCTCCTTGCCGAGGGCGCTGGATTTGCCGATCGCATCGAGGATCGCCTGGTTGATGATGATCTGGCTGGAGGGAACGGGAGCGCTGCCGCCGTTCTTGATCGCATCCAAAAAGCTTCTGATCTTGTAGTAGAAGTTGCCTTCCTTCGCATGAGAGGGTACGGGGAATTCGGTTACGACGCTTCTCTTGCCCATCTGCTGATAGAGCTTGAGAGGACCGCCGATCGAGCCGTTCCAGCACTCGGTGGAGGGAATGCGAAGACCGCCCTTGGTACCGAGGATGAGCGCGTCACCTGCGGTGTCCATGTGCATCGCCCAGGAAATACGGAAGTCGAGAATGATGTCGCCCTCCAGACGAACGAAAGCGGCGGCGAAGTCGTCCACACCGAAAATGTCGGCGTATTCGACGGGCTTGCCCTTCGAGATCCAGAATTCGGGATCCTTTCCGAAGTAATCGGAGGTGTAGCCGGAAACGGTCAGCGGCTTCGGATAGCCGATCGCGTTGAGCAGCATATCCAGAGAGTAGCAGCCGATGTCGGCCAAAGCGCCCATACCGCCCTTGTCCTTTTCGATGAAGGTCGTACCGAACGGCGTGGGAATGCCGCGGCGGCGTCCGCCACCGGTCTGAATGTAGTAGATCTTACCCAGAACACCGGACTCCACAACCTCCTTGACCAGCTTCATGCTGCTGTCAAAGCGGGGCTGGAAGCCGATGGAAAGGATCGCCTTGCTGTTCTTTTCGGCGCGGCAGATGGCAACGGCCTCCTCGGTGGTCAAGCACATCGGTTTTTCCAGAAGCACGTGCACGTTATGCTCGAGGGCGTAGATCGCACACTCCGCGTGCGTGGTGTTGTAGGTGCAGATGCTGACGGCGTCGACCTCACCGGCGTCGATCAGCTCCTTGTGGCTGGGGTAGCACTTCGCGTTGGGGATTCCTCTTGCCTGGCAGAAGGCCTCAGCCTTGCCGGGAACCAGATCGGCACAAGCCACGACCTCAACGTCGGGCATCTTTTTGTATTCGCGCATGTGCGTGCCGGCGATCCATCCCGTACCGATGATACCGATTCTCAGTTTTCTGGTGCTGTCGATCTTCTCTTCCGTGAAGTCACCCTTGAAGGCGTCCAGATCGTCCTTGGAAACGTTTGCAGAACAAGTAGCCATAATATACTCCTCTTTTCTTTTTTTATTTTCAGGTGGTTACGCCCACCACATTTGACCGGGGGTTTCGTAAATGATCGTGTCCTTGAGCAGGGCGATGGCTTTTTCCAAGCCCTCCTTCGGGCTCATCAGACCGTCCTCGTGCTCAATGCTGATCGCACCGTCGTAGCCGACTGCCTTGAGAGTGCTGATGATGTTGTTCCAGACCTCCTTGCCGTGTCCGTAGCCAACGGTACGGAACACCCAGGAGCGCTCGAGAATATCGCCGTAGTTTTTCGTATCCAGCACACCGTTTCGGGCGGTGTTGACCGCGTCGATCTTGGTATCCTTGGCGTGGAAATGGTGGATCGCACCCTTCAAAGCGCGGATCGCTTCGCAGGGATCCATCCCCTGCCAGAACAAGTGGCTCGGGTCAACGTTCGCACCGATGATGTCGCCGCCGACCGCCTCGCGCAGGCGCAGGAGAGTGGCGGGGTTGTAAACGCAAAAGCCGGGGTGCATCTCAAAGGCGATCTTTTTGATGCCGATTTCCTGTGCCAGCTTTGCGGTCTTTTTCCAGTAGGGGATCAGAACCTCGTTCCATTGCCAATCGAGAATGTCAAGATACTCCGGCGGCCACGCGCAGGTGACCCAGTTGGGGTTCTTGGAGTCCTCGCAATCGCCGGGACAGCCCGAAAAGCCGATGACGGTGTCGACACCGAGTTTTACCGCTACCTTCATCGAAGCGACGAATTCGCGGTGGAAGCGCTCGGCCTCGGCCTTGTTCGGATGGACGGGATTTCCGTGACAAGCGATCGCGGAAAGGGTCATATTGTACTTGGCAAGAAGCGCCTTCAGCGCCTCGATCTTTTCGGGGCAAGCCAGATAATCCTCGGCGTCCATCAGAGCTTTGCCGGGGTATCCGCCGCCGCCCAATTCCAGACTGTCGACGCCGAGACTGCTCAGATACGCCAGCGCCTCCTCGAGCTGCATCGAGTTGAGTACGGGCGACATAACAGAAAGCTTCATCGTTCTCTCCTTTTCCAATCAGTCTTCAAAGCGGATCACGGAGTTGGTCTCCGCCGAAGCAAAGATCGCCTCCATCAGCTTCATCACGCGCATCGCCTGAGGCTTGGTGACGAGGATGTCCGCTTTCTTGTAAATGGTGCGAATGACGTTGCGGTAAAAGTCGCGCACGTCCGTTTCCACTCTGGGAAGGGGATACTCCTGAATGGTCTCGCTGGTACGGGGTGCCATGGTCTTGGTCAGACCGGCGGCGGTGGCAACGGGAACTGCGTCGCGGTTTTCCCAATCGGAAACCATCACGATTTTGCCGTCGAGCTTGAAGTTCTCGATCACGGCCGTTCCGTTTTCGCCGAGCACGTACCATCTGGGCAGGCTGACGAAGTTTGAGGTGCTGACCTGAACCTCGACTACCACGTCGCTGTCAAATTGAAGCATCGCGGTAAAGCCGTCGTCGCAGTTTTCGTTGGTCACGTTGGAAAGCGTGGCGTAAACGGTCTTGAGCTTACCGGGCATCATCAAAAGGATCTGGTCCAAAAGATGCACGCCCCAGTCAAGCACCATACCGCCGCCGTATTCCTTGACGTTTCTCCAGTCGCTGGGGATTCCGCGAGAGCCGTGCACGCGCGACTCGATGCGGAAGATTCTGCCGAGGGTGTTTTCCTCAAACAGCTTCTTGACGATCAAAAAGTCCTCGTCCCAACGGCGGTTCTGGTGAATGGTGAACACGACGCCGTATTTCTCGGCCGCCGCGTACATTTCTTCCAGCTCCTCGTGGTTGAGAGCAACGGGCTTTTCACAGATGACGTTCTTTCCCGCCTTCATTGCTTCGATGCAAACGTCCTTGTGCAGATGGTTGGGGATGGCTACCGTCACAAGCTCGATCGACTTGTCATCCAAAAGCTCCTGCATCGAGGAAAAGGCGTGGATGCCCTTTTCGTTTGCGACCTGCGCGCGCTCGGGCTTAATATCGTAAACGCCGGCAAGCTCAAGCTCCTTGAGAGAGGAAATCTTTCTTGCGTGCCAGCCGCCCATTCCGCCAAATCCGATGATGGCAACACGGACCTTGTGGTCAACGGCATCGAAATACAACTTGTTCTGCTCTTCCATTGCGCTACCTCACTATTTTTGGACACAATTTGTTCACAATTTGAAATGAGAGAAAAATATCTTCCATTTCTATTTACATTTTAGCGAAAAGTCGCTATAATAACAAGACAGAAAGATATAAGTTTTGGACAAATCTTGCTGTCTTTGAAGGAGAACTATGGCGTACACCATTGAAAATAAGACGTATCAGTACCACATCGGGGCGGCAAAATCTCTCGGAAGACTCCCTCATATCCATACGCATTTGGAATTGGTCTATTTAAGAAGCGGCAGAGCCTATGCCTACGTTGACCGTCAGCGCCACGAGATCGGGCCGGGGGAGTTGTTTTTGGCCTTTCCCAATCAGATCCACTACTACGAGACCGTCGAGCCGGTCAACATTCTCATTTCCATTTTTTCCTCGGGTCTGCACCGAGAATTGGAAAAGCTCCTGGCGGGCAAGATTCCTGTCACTCCCGTCCTGTCGGCTGATCTCATTCCGAAGGAGACCGAGCACAGGCTTATGAGCATCTTGAAAAAGCGCCGCTCGGGAGACAGCTTTGAAAAGCTTTCTGCCACGGGTGAGCTTCTCTCCCTGATCTCGGAGCTGCTGCCGCGCTTTTCGTATCATGAGGTGCCCACCGAGCAGGACAGCGTCAAGCGCATTCTGGAGTATTGCTCCACGCACTACACCGAGCCGATCACGCTCGAGGTGCTTGCGGAGGAGCTGTATTTGAGTAAATATTATATTTCCCGCGTTTTTCACGAGAGAATGGAATTCAGCTTCACCGAGTTTATCGGCAACCTTCGCGTTAATTTTGCCTGCGATCAGCTTCGGGCAGGGGAGAGCATCACCCGTGCGGGGCTGTCCTCGGGCTTTGCGTCCATCCGAAGCTTCAATCGCGTCTTTTTGAAGGTCATGGGAATGACCCCGCGGGAATACGTCCGTCAGATTCAGGGCGAAAAATCATAAAGAGATGACAAGAGGAGAAGCAGTATGAAGATTCGTATGTTGCATTTGGTTGAGGGGGCCAAAGAGGCGCGCGGCCTTGCCGTCGTGATCGACGTGTTCCGCGCGATGACCGTGGAGACCTATCTTGCCAAAAATCACGCCGAAAAGATCATTCCCGTCGGCGAGGTGGAGACCGCCTTTGCTTACCGCGACAAGAATCCGGACACCGTTTTGTGCGGTGAGCGCCGCGGCATCATCATCGACGGCTTTGATTTCGGCAATTCTCCCGCGCAGATCGAAAACGTCGATTTTACGGGAAAGACCGTCGTACATACCACCAGCGCGGGTACGCAAGGGCTGATGGGAGCTTCCGGTGCCGATGAAATCATCGCGGGAAGCCTCGTTTCCGCCAAGGCCATCGCCGAGTATATTCGCCGCCGTGACCCCGAGGAGGTCTCCATTGTGTGTATGGGCCTTGCGGGCAAGCGCACCACCGATGAGGACGAGCTGTGCGGCGCGTACATCAAGAGCCTTCTGGAAAACGATCCCATCCCCGACCTTGCTCTTCGCATTGAGCGCCTGAAGGAGACCGACGGTGCCAAATTCTTTGATCCCGAGCGTCAGAGTGTGTTCCCCCGTCGCGATTTCGAGCTTTGCACGGCCTTCGACACCTGCCCCTTCATCCTTCGCCTTGAGAAGGATGAGGACGGCCTTTCCGTGATGCGTCCCATCCCCGTTCTGTAACAGTCAAGAAAAAAACGGGTCAAGTGCCATCGGCACTTGACCCGTTTTTTGTGTTCAGAAAAAGACCTCTCTTGCCTTGTCCTTGATCTCCTTGGAGGCGATGAAGGGGATTCTGGTCGTGTAGCCGCATTTCGCGGCAACGATCATCTTCGTCGGCCAAGCGAAAATATCGCGGTTCCATTGGTCGATGGTGTCGTTATAAAGCTCTCTTGCCGCCGTGATCTCGCGTTGCAGATACATATTCTGCTGCATGGCATCGGCAATTTCACGGTGCGCGGCTAATTCGGGGTAATTTTCAAGCGCCACGCTCACCTTGCCCGATACCTGATCGACGCGCTGTCCGATCTCGTTTCGGGCTACGTCGCTCTCCGAAGCGCCCGAACGGTATTTGGCAATGTTTTCAAAGGTGCTCTTGTCCAGATCAATGGCCTTGTCGAGCAGCTTTGCGCAGTTTTGCAGAACCATCACTCTCTGCTCGAGGTAGTTGTCGATCTGCGAGGCGTTGCGCTGGATCTTCTGCTGGAGCTGATCGAAGTGCTTTCGCGCGTTGGTTTTCATAAACAGAAAGACCACGCCGGGGATGATGCCGCAAATCCAAAGGGCGATCTCGAAGATCGTCGAGCCGACGCCGACCTTGACGGGCAGCTTCTTTGCGATGACGTTGGTGTCAAGTCCTTCCTCGCGGATTTCGGGGTTGAGTTCGTCGAGTTGATTTGCCATTTTGTTTTCTCCTTATTTTTTGTCAAATTGTTTCCTGTGCGAAAAGCAGGCAAAGCCCGCTTCTTTGTGAAAGCGCATTTGTGCTTGCAGAGTTCTTTGCCACGTGGTGCTGCGTTTGCCATTGCAGGGGATCGTATTCGTCCCAGTGGACGGGCACCTCGTGCCAATGACCGTCCCCGCCGTGTACCGAAACCGTCTCAATCCTCGGAAAGATTCGGTAGGAATCCGCCGTGATCCTCACGCGGTCCATCTCGCTTTCCCGCCCCAAAAACTCGGTTTTTAAAATGACGGGCGTCTGACTGTCGGGATGAGCGATGACGTTTTTCGGCGCAAGGTTGGCCAGCGCTTCGCTTTCCTTTTCGGCGTAAAGCCTTGTATAATCGGGCAGGGGATCAAGCGAATGAACGGGGCGCTCCTGATAGGCGGGAATGGCCAGGATCGGGGCAAAATCAAAATACACTGCCGCAAAATACTGCTTGTTCTTTTCGATAAAGCTCGTGCGGATCTCGTCGTAGGAATACGAGTGATATTCCGAAGGCATCAAGCGAAGGGCTCTGCCCTGGCTGTGCTCGGTGTGAATGCGGTTGATCCTCTTTTTCTTGATAAAATGAAAATCGTCTCCGAAGGCGGTTTTGGAGAGGATCAGATCGACCATATTCGTCTGCGCCAGCGGCGTGAAGAGCGTGCGGAACTGCACCTCGTCGTTTCGGTCAAGCGCGTCGAACAGCACCTCAAATTCGGCGTTGGACATCGCGGTAAAGGCGGCGTTCTTTTTCAGCGCCTTTTCCTCTTTTTTTCGCAAGCGCTTCTCCCCGCGGCGAACGTAGCGGCGAAGAGAGCCCTCGCTCTTTTCGTCAAGCCCCGTCGCGTCGCGCGTGAAAAAGAGATCGGGCGCCGCCTGCGCGCCGTAATGCAGTACCACCTGCGTGTGGTAAAAGGGCTTGGGTTTGGTGACCGAGGCGTGGAGCGTCTCGGAGCGCATTCGGGTGCGCGAGCGACCGTCGCTGTCGCGGTAGGATTCGGTCCAATGGATGGTTTTCGTCCCGTGGTAGGTCTCCGTTCCCATGCGGTGAACGAGCCTGTTTTCAAAAACGAAGGGATTCCCTCGGTAGTGTCCTGCCAAAAGATCCAGCGTCGATTCCTCGGGATGTGCCGTCAGAGCATAGTCGAAATTGGCCTTCATATCCTCTTCCTGACGGATGGTAAGCTGTGGCTCAAAGTCCATTTCGGGCAGAGTCTTTTCGATCAATTCGATCGCATCCTGCTCGCGAAACAGCGCGTTCAGCGGCGCCATCTGCGCCTGCGCCTCGCGCATCGCCTCGGCCGCCTTGGCATCGGCCTGTTCGATCTCTTCCTTCAGCGCGCGGATCTTCGGCGTCATCTTCCAGATCACGATCGGGATCAGAAGGATCGTCAGAATCATCAAAATGCGGAAAAAGCGAAGCCAATTTCGCTTGCGCCGAAGGGATTTGATCTTGTCGGTGTGCAGACGGTAGCGCGCCACCGTTTTGCGGTTTGCCTCCGCGTCTACACCCGAGCGGGCCGACAGCTCCTCGAAACGGGCGATCGCATTTTTTTCGTGCTCGGCGCGAAGGGTCTTGTCGTATTCCTCTTGCGGATGAAAAATCATTTCATTCATCGTTTGTACCTCTTTTGGCCATTGTAACACAAAAAAGACCCCTTGTAAAGAAAAATCCTCGGAACAAGCCGCCGTGTCTCTCCGATACAATGACTTCTTCCGAGGAGTGTTATGCCTGACGGTACAAATGTTAATGAAATCGTGCGTTGCACGATGAAATCCTCGCTTGGCTCGGATGAAATCTTCGGCTTTCGGCTTCAGATGAAATCAAATCCGCCCATCGTCTGCCGTAAGGCAGATTTCATCGCAAAGCGATTTCATCCATCACAGGTGGATTTATTCCGCAGAAGGCGGATTTAATTGAAAAAACGACAGGTCGATACCTGTCGTTTTTTGTGTTGGTGCCTTAAGGCGTGGAAAACACCCCCCAGTTCTACTGGGGGCGATAAAATACTTTAGTATATGTAATAAAAAACCTTCGTGATATAATGGGAGTAAAGGTTTGGCGACCGCATTACACCCAAAATATACGGAGGTTTTTAACATGATAAAAAAAGAAAAAAAT
>JAZRZQ010000126.1:0-5016 GCA_045601445.1 Eubacteriales bacterium
GCTTGAACAGCACAAAAACCGATTCAAATATGGCGAGCTATTCTGCCTTAACTACTATATTGAGGTTAAGGAAAAAGACCGTACATACTACGAGGTCTATACGCTACCGAGAAACGAGAAGGTTCCCGAGGGATACAAGGAGATTTCCTTTGTGTGCTTAAGACCTGACGGAGCGTATGAGTCGCCAAGCACGATCGGTATTATGTGCAAACGGGCAAGCAAAAAGGTAGAAGGCTTGGAAGGGTTTCATTTTCACCAACTGCGCCATACCTTCACAAGTAATCTGCTCTCAAACGGGGCAGCACCGAAGGATGTGCAGGAGCTTTTAGGTCACTCTGATGTCAGTACCACGATGAATGTCTACGCTCACTCCACAAGGGAGGCGAAGCGTACTTCCGCAAGACTGCTCGATAAGGTAGTTGGCGGCCCTATATAAAAAGTTTCCCTTATTTTCGCTCATAAGGGCAAAAACAAGGGAAAATACATAACAGTTGAGTTTGTAATCGACGAAAATACCAGTAATATCAAGGGTTTTTAGAGTGTAGGACAGTTATTGTCTGATAAATTGGAATTTATGGGGGTAATTCGTATATGTGGTTTGTATTCGCATTGCTGTCTGCGATCTTTGCGGCACTTACCTCTATCCTGGCAAAAGTCGGCATAGACGGAGTCAACTCAAATCTTGCCACGGCAATCAGAACGGTTGTGGTCGTCGTGATGGCTTGGGGAATGGTATTTCTCACGAATGCGCAAAACGGAATTGTTGAAATCAGCAAAAAGAGTTGGTTGTTTCTGATTTTATCCGGATTGGCAACGGGCGCTTCGTGGCTTTGCTATTACAGAGCGTTGCAGCTGGGAGAAACGTCAAAGGTTGTCCCGATCGATAAATTAAGTGTGGTCATTACCTTGGTGTTGGCGTTTGTGTTTTTACACGAGGAGTTTACCGCCAAGTCGTTGATGGGATGCATTTTGATTGGAATCGGAACTTTGATTATGGTTTTGTAACACGGTACGGAACATAAAATTCAGTTCAGAGCGACCGCTTTCAATGGGGCAAACGCTTGGGAAAATCGGGAACGGTACAAGAACGCTGCCGCAATCCAAGCCGCCCTTGTACCCCATCACGGCGGGCGGGAGCTCATCAGTAACAAGGAGAAAGGCTATGGAAAAGATTTGGACTGAGATGTACGAGGCCGCAAGGGCCGTACGAAAGGAGCGTAGGATTTCCGAATACGTCACCTGCGGAGAAGTGGCCGCGGCGGTTTGTTCCAAATCGGGACGGATCTATACGGGCGTTTGCATCGACACTTGCTCTGCGCTCGGCATTTGTGCGGAAAGAAACGCTATTTTCAATATGATTACAAGCGGGGAGCAGGAGATCGACAAGGTTCTTTGCATTATGCCCGACGGGAGCTGCGGCGCTCCTTGCGGGGCTTGTCGGGAGCTGATGGTTCAACTGATGGCGGGAAAGTATGACGAGATCGAAATAATGCTCGATTTTGCCACGGGAAAAACCGTAACGCTCGGCGAAATCACGCCCGAATGGTGGATTCGCTAACTCTTTTACAAACGATACCGCAACGAAAAAGGCTCATAGGCGCTTACCCTTGGGGTAAGCGCCTATGAGTTTTCTTGTGTTGTTTATGGAATGCCGCGCCTTGTCAGTCCTTTTTCATTTGGCTTGTCATGGCGTTGCCGGCTTGGATGAGGATCTCGGCACAGTTGCTGGCAAACGGAGAGGCGGATCTCTCGTAGCCTGCCTCGGCAAAGGCGGCCTCGTCGGGATAGTAGCCCTCGCCGCCGTTGGTGCAAGCGGTCACGAAGGTCATCTGCATCGGGCTTTGCTCCTTGACGGTGCGGCCGATCTGGGTGAAGGGCTCACCGGGGAAGCCGACAAAGGCAACGGAGCCGATCTGCAGGGCGTAGATGCGAAGCTCGAAAAACTCGGGACGGGAGAGGTTGGCAAGGATACGCAGTGCCTCGGGCACATTGAGCTTGAACTCCTTGAGCTCGGGCGCTTTGTTGCCCTTGGCCACGTAGATCTCGCGGATCTTTTGCGCTTCGGGAACGTCGGCGGGATCGTAGGCATTCTTGCCGATCTTGACGTCCTGCGTGAAGGCGGCGATTTCCGTGCCCTCCACGGGCTTTGTGCGGTCGTAAATCTTCAGCACCTCACCTGCGACGGTGCGCGCCATCCGTTTGGCAATTTCAACGCCCTTACCGGGGGTTCCCTTGGGCTGGAAGGCGTTGATGTGGTTGGAGTCACCCTCGGCGCCGAGAAGCACCATCGTTTCCACCTCGCCGCCGAACGCACCGTTTACGTTCTCTGCCAGATATCCGGGCCAATCGGCGCAATACTTGGTGCCGCCGATGACGTCGGCGTGGGTGCTGAAGCTGACCATCAAAACGTCCTTTCCGCCCTCGCGGTCGACGCGAAGAAGCAGAACGGAGTCGTCCTGCTCGCCGACGAAGGAAACGATGTCGGGATTGCCGATGCCGGGATTGGTCTTACAGCTTCCGTCCTTCATACGGTAGCGACGGATGAAGCCGACGTCCTTGGCCTCGCCCTGTGCAACCGACAGACGGCAGGGCTTTAAGTCCTCAAAGGCAAACTGCGCGCAATCGGCAAACTGCTGGAACAGACGCATCAGGAAAATATCGTTATCGTCGATATCCTTCGTGCCGTAGGGGGTGATGCGATAGGAAGTATGAGAATGGATGCAGTTGATGTAGATGGCGTTTTCATCCATCTCACAGCGCTCTGCGATCTTTTTCTTGATGATATCAAAGGCGGCGGCACGGATGCCGATCGCTTCACAGCTGAAGATGATCGCCTTTTGTTCTCCGTTGGAGAAGGCGCAGGCGCGCAGATGCAGATCGGTCAAAAATCCGTCGGACTTGCGCTGTGCGTAATAACCGGGGACGTTGATGCCCATCGGGGGCTCGACCTTCACGCTGTGAAAGCCTGCGTACAGGGTTTTCTCACTCATAATTGACACCTCTTTTTTATTTTTTATCGTTTTTGATTACGATTTTTTCATTTCTTCCAAAACGGCAAGACTGCCGCGGATGAGAATTTCGCCGCAGTCGGCGGCAAAGGGAGAGACCTTGCTTTCGTAGCCGTCCTCACCGAAGGCGGCCGCATCGGGATAGTAGCCCTCGCCGCCGTTGGTGCAGGCGGTCACGACGGTCATAGCCATCGGGCTTTTTTCGGCAATCTCCCGACCGATCGAGACAAACGGCTCTCCCGGAATGCCAACGAAGGCAAGATTTCCGATCTGCAGGGCGTGCAGGCGGATGCGAAAGACCTTCGGGCGGGAGAGATTGGCAAGAATGCGAAGCGCCTCGGACTTTTCCATTTTGTAGTTTTTCAACTCGGGTGCGCCCTCGCCCTTTTCCGAATAGATGCGAACGACCTCGCGCGCGATGGGAATATCCTCGGGAGCGCAGGCGTTTTGACCGATCTCGAGATCCTTGGTAAACACCGCAAGTCTGTCGGCACAGAGCGGCACGGCGCGGTCGTAGATCTTCAGCACCTCGCCTGCCAAAATGCGCGCCATTCGCTTGGCAAAGGCCTCGCCGCGACAGACCGTGCCCTTGGGCCAAAAGGCGTTTTTGTGATTGGAGTCGCCCTCGCATTTGAGAAGCACCATCGTCTCCACCTCACCGCCGAACGCGCCGTTTACGTTCTCTGCCAGATACCCCGGCCAATCCGCGCAGTAGCGACTTCCCGTCACCACGTCGGCGTGCGTGCCGAACGCGGCCATCAGAATCTCCTTACCGCCCTGACGAACAAAGCGGACAAGCTGAACGGAGTCGTCCTGCTCCCCCACAAAGGCGGCAACGTCGGGCGAGCCGACGGGGGGAATGGAGCGGCAGGAGCCGTCCTTCATCCGATAGCGGCGCATAAAGCCGACCCCCTCGGCCTTGCCCGTAGCGACCCTGACGGCGGCGGGCTTTAAGTCCTCAAAGGCAAACTGCGCGCAATCGGCAAACTGCTGAAACAGACGCATCAGAAAAATATCGTTATCGTCGATCTCCTTCGTGCCGTAGCGCGTGATGCGGTACGCCGTATGCACGTGGACGCAGTTGATATAGACTGCGTTTTCATCCATCCCACAGCGCTCTGCGATCTTTTTCTTGAGGATCTCAAAGGCATCTGCGGTGATGCCGATCGCTTCACAGCTGAAAATGACTGCCTTTTGCTCCGCGCAGGAAAAGGCCGCACAGCGCAGGTGAAGATCGGTCAGAAAGCCCTCGGCGTAGCGGGGCGTATAGGTGCCCGGAATCCGCATTCCCAGCGGCGGGCAGACGGTGGTAGAATGAAAGCCGACGTAAAATGGATGCTCACTCATCTTCCTCTCCTCCTTACGGGGATTATACCGCAATCAAATCGGTTTTGCAATGCGTAGAGATGAAAAATACGGAAAATTTTGCTTGATCTTTTCTATAAAAAAAGCCCGAATGCGAATGGGGGATGTCCTTATCGGAGAAATAAGATAGGGGTATGGGCGCAGCCCGATGCATTTGTTAAACGAATGCGAAACTTGCAATAAAAACAGAAGAGAGAGTGCTTCGGAAGCAAAATTCCGTAAGACTCTCTCTTTTTCTGCTGTCTATGAGTGATATTCTTTGCTTTCGCAAAGAGTGATATTGCCCTTGCGGACAGTGATATTGTTCGGTTACGCCTCACAGTGATATTCTATTCGCCTCAAAAACTCGCGAAGCGAATACCACTCGGCGTAAGCCGAATATCACTGCGTAGCAATATCACTCGCCGTAGGCGAATAGAACTGGCGTGATACTCCGTTAAGAGTATCACACCAAAGCCTCTGCGCTGTTTTTAGTTATTGTTTTGTGGAAGGATATCTTTCGGCTTGGTCGGTTTCACCTAAAAGGTAGTCGATACTGGTGTTGTAAAAACGAGCGAGCTTTATAAGCACAGCGGTGGGGATATCGTTTTCTCCTGTTTCGTATTTTGAATAACCCGTCTGTGACATACCAAGCATTTCTGCT
>JAZRZQ010000127.1:0-14932 GCA_045601445.1 Eubacteriales bacterium
AAGAGCAGTATTCCCGCGTTTGTGAAAAGAAAACCATTCTGAAAAAAGCAGAACTCGGAAACGACGCCGGCATCATCGGTGCGGCCTTGCTTTGGAGATAAACGGTGTCTTTTGCCGAAGCAGTACAAAGCGCCCTTTCCCGTCTGTGCCTTGACGGGGCGCTTGATTCAGAGGAATATGATTTTTTCCCGTCTTATTCGCTCTCTCGCCTGACCAGCTTTAAAACGGGCGGGAACAGCGCGGTGCTGTTCCCGAAAACAAAAAGAGCCGTTTGTGCTCTTGTGCCCATGCTTTCACAGCAGAAGATCCCGTTTTTCGTTTTGGGATACGGCTCGAACGTCATCGCCAAGGACGAGGGCTACGACGGCGTCATTCTCTGCCTTTCGCAGATGAACGATGTCATTCGCGACGGGAACGTGCTGGAGGCCGAATGCGGCGTGTCCGTGACGCATCTGGCAAGCGTCGCACAAAAGGAATCCCTCAGCGGGATGGAGTTTTTTTACGGCATCCCCGGCTCGGTCGGCGGCGCGGTCTTTATGAATGCGGGTGCCTACGGAGGGGAGTGCAAGGACGTTCTCGAAAGCGTCAGCTTCCTTTCCGCCGACGGTACGCTCAAGACCCTTCCCGTGTCGAGCCTCGCCATGGGATACCGTACCAGCCTGTTCGAGAAAAACGGCGGCATCATTCTCTCGGCGCGCTTTCGCCTTCATCAAGGCGATGCGAAAAGCATCCGCGCTCTGATGGAGGATCTGATGCAACGCCGCGTGTCCAAACAGCCGCTCGATTATCCCAGTGCAGGCAGTACCTTCAAGCGCTGTGAGGGACGCTTCACCGCGCAAATGATCGACGAAGCGGGGTTGAAGGGCGCACGGATCGGCGGTGCGATGGTTTCCGAAAAGCACGCCGGCTTTATCATCAATTACGATCATGCTACCAGTGCCGATATTTTTGCACTGATCGATCACGTCAAACGCGTCATTCTGGAAAAGGAAAAGGTTTCGATCGCCTGCGAGGTGCGCGTGATCGAGTAACGCTACCCGAAGAAGGAGAATGAGAAATGGAGCATTTTTCTTCGCTTGTCAAAAAGTACGTCTGCGGCAAGACCTTCGATGAGCTCGGCATCGGGGAAAAAAGCCGCGTGAAATGGAAGGATTGCTGTCCCCGTCTGTTTTTGCGTTCGGTGTTTCTCTTTTTATCAAGAGAAGAAGACGGCAGAACCGTTCTTTTTTCCGAGTGGCAGGATCTTCTTGAGATCACCGCTTATCTTCTGATCCGCGTGTTCGATCTCGAGGCCGAGATCGGCCCTTACAGCGGCAAAAATCGCAAGGGGGCGGCCCTCTTTTTGCCGGAGGGAACGGGAAAATACGCGCTGGAGCAAACCGAGAGTGATGCTTCCCGCGCCTGCGGCCGTTGTATGGAATTGTTCGTTCGCGGCGCTTTTTTGTCCTGCGGCACGGTGCTTGAGCCGGAAAAGGGCTATCACGCATCCTTTTTCGTCCGAGAGAGCTCTGCCGCCGAGGAGCTTTGCGGCGTGCTGTCGTTGTTTGGCATCGAGGCGAAAAAAAGCCCGCTTTCGGACGGGGTATCGGTGTATTTGAAAAACAGCGGCTTGATCGAGGATCTGCTTTCTCTCATCGGTGCGGAGCGCTTTGCGATGCGCCTGATGGATGAGAAGATCAAGAGAAGCATTCGCGGCGACATCAACCGCCGACAGAATTTTGATTCCGCCAATTTGCAAAAGGCGGTCGACGGCGCACAAAGCGTCATCCTTGCCATCCGCGAATTGGAGAAAAAGGGCGTTTTGGAGACACTTCCCGAGCCCTTACAGTCGGCGGCCAAGCTGAGAATGTCTTATCCCGACGTCAGCCTCAAGGAGCTTTGTGAGAGAAGCGAGGAGGAATTGACCAAATCCGGCTTGAACCACCGTCTGCAAAAGCTGATTCGCTTGGCCGAGCAGCTCAAAAACGAAGAAGGAGAGTAAAGGAGAATAAAAATGAATCACAACGGCGATTTTTACGCCCTGCTGTTTCAAATGAAAAACATTGCCCGCTGGGGGCTGATGTATAATACGCGCGCGGAGAATCTCAGCGAGCATTCCGTCGAATGTGCCTTTCTGGCACACGCGCTCGCCCTCATCGGAAATCAGAAATTCGGAAAGAACTACGATGCTCAGCGCATCCTTGCCGCTGCCCTGTTTCACGATATGAACGAGGTTCTGACGGGCGATCTGCCCACGCCCGTAAAATACTATAACGACGGAATCAAAAAGTCCTATAAGGAGATCGAGCAAATCAGCACCGAAAAAATGCTTTCTCTGTTGGACGAGGAATCCGCAAAGACCTATCGAGAGCTGCTTTGTCTTGACGAGTCGGAGCAGAAAATCGTCAAAGGAGCGGACAAGCTCTGTGCCTATATCAAATGCTTACAGGAATTGGAGAGAGGCAATCGCGAGTTTTCCTCGGCGCGGCGCTACAACGAGATCGGCCTTCGCGAGCTCTCGCTTCCCGAGGTCGATTATTTTCTGGAGCACTATATTGCCTCCTTTACCAAAAACATAGACGAAGTCAACCTGTAAAAAAAGATTTTGCACCCTTCGGTGCAAAATCTTTTGTCGCTATGGTTTCTTATCTTGCTGAGAAATAAAAGAAGGTGTCCCAAGCGGGCAGATACGGACTGTG
Source organism: Eubacteriales bacterium (assembly GCA_045601445.1). Taxonomy (GTDB): domain Bacteria; phylum Bacillota; class Clostridia; order Oscillospirales; family SIG627; genus RGIG5579. Next base: position 2,679 of record JAZRZQ010000127.1, read on the forward strand.
TCGGACGAAAACCCGATAATCCGGTCGAATGGCCTTGACCTGAAGCGGGATGGCAAACAGATCCTGCGATCGGTGATACGCGCTGATGCACAGATCGGGAGCCTCCTCTTCGATCAGCCTGCGACAGCCCTCAATGGCCTCGCACTCCGCGCCTTCGACGTCCATTTTGATAAAATCCACTCGCTGTAAGAGAGAATCGGGCGCCATCGCGCGAACTTCAACGGTGCCGCTTTCTGCCACAGAGGCGCTTCTGCCGCTCTTGGACTGAAAGGAAAGATGCGTATTTTCCTTCCACGCGGCACACTCGATGGCTTGAAAGTCCCTCAGCGCGGCGCAGTTTTCCACGAGCTTGCGATAGGTTTTCGGGTTCGGCTCAAAGGCTGTGATCTTGCCGTAATCGGGGTGCAGACGCGCCCATTCGAGGGCAGTGTCCCCGTCGTAAGCGCCGAGATCCAGATAATGATCGCCGCTTCGATAGGCTACCAGCTCGCGAAGGTCGTTTTCTCGGTCGCTTTCGATTTTCCAAAGTGCTTCGGGTCTGCCGCCGAGCTTGTAATCAAGCCATCCGTCAAAGACCTCTTGGCTTTTTTCATCCGAGAGAAAGGCGCGCACCGTTTCGATCTTGTCCTTGTTTTGCAGGTAGTAATCAAGGTCAAACAATTCGTCCCCGAAGAGGGGAACCTCGGGAACGTACAGCTCTACCTTCTTTGCCACCTCGCGGATGGTCTGCATCAGCTCCTCGCGAAACACTCCGAAGGCCAAGAGTGCGATCACGTCGCCGTTTTCCTGCAGAATCTGATCCAGCGTTTTGAGAGCAAAACCGTGTACCGTTTTGCTTCGAACGTAGCCGTCACTGGCAAAAATGCCGCGGATCGGGATTCCTTTTTTCTCGCATACCGCAAGGATCTTATCGCAACCGTCGCCCATTCCGTAAATGACAATGGGTTTTTTCGCATCCTTCAAAACCGTCCACAAATCGTTTCGGTACATGATATCCTCCGCTGTTTGATCTCCGCTTATGGTATCACAGCTTGACCGAAAAGTAAAGGAGTTCCTATGGAAAAAGCCATCGGCATTGTTTGTGAATTCAATCCCTTTCACAACGGCCACGCCTATCTCTTGCAAGAGCTTCGCCGCCGCGAGCCGCAAAAGCCACTGGTCTGCGTGATGAGCGGAAATTTCGTTCAGCGCGGCTCTCTTGCCGTCGCGGACAAATACAGCCGCGCCCGCTGTGCGCTTCTTTCGGGGGCGGATCTTGTGCTGGAGCTGCCTTTTCCGTTCTCGTGCCTGTCTGCCGAAGCCTTTTCCTCTTCGGCCGTATCGCTCCTCTCTGCCATCGGCGTTTGCGATACGCTCGCTTTCGGCTCGGAGCTTCCAGAGGTTTCGATCATAGAACAATGCGCCGAGAATCTTTCCACACACGCTTTTCAGCACGCGCTTGAGAAATTTGCTTCTGAAAAAAAGGGCGTCGGCTTTCCCCGCGCGAGGGAATCGGTTTACGAGTCCCTTTTCGGGCCTTGCCCCGTCTTTTCCTATCCCAACGCATCTCTTGCCGTCTCCTACGCCGTGGCCAACCGAAAGCTCTCGCACCCCTTTGGGCTTCTTGCCGTTCATCGCGCGGGAGAGCACGGAAAGACGGACGATCCCGCCGCTCCCATCTCCTCGGCGACGGCCTGCCGTGCGGCGATCGAGGCGGGAGACGCAGACGCGCTTGCTTCTCTTTGTCCTGCCGCTTGCCTTGACGTTTTGTCGCAGGAGCACCGCGAGGGACGCTTTCCCGTCTCCACCGAGGCCTTAGCCCCCGTTCTCTTTTACCTGCTTCGCACCAAAAGCCGAAAGGAGCTGGGCGAGATTTACGGCTTTTCGGCCTTGTGTGACCGCGCCGTTCGTATGATGGACGGCTGTCGAAGCATTCGTGAGCTGACGGAAAAAATGCGAACGGCCACCTTTACCGATTCGCGCATCCGTCGAGCGCTTCTTGCGCTGGTGCTTGCCATCCCGCGTCACGCCGAAAAAAAGAGCCCCGCCTACACCCTCGTGCTCGGTGCGGGTGAGCGGGGAAGAGAGCTTCTTGCCGTCATTCGCAAGTCCTCTTCCATTCCCGTTTACGCAAAGCCCGTCCACGCCCTGAAAAGCGAGGATCTCGCCGTACGCAGACAAGCTTCCGCCGCCGTGCTTTCCGATCGCATTTATGTCTCCGCCTTTCCCAAAGCGCACGAGGAGGCCTATTTTCTCAAGCAGATGCCGTACCTGTTGTAAAAGCTTTCCGAAAACGGAAAGTTCTTTCGCTTGACGAAATTTGTAATTTGTGATAGGATACGATTGCTCACAAGCAAAAAAAGAAAGGAGAAGAAAACGATGTCTCTGCGAAAATCCGCGGCGTATTTGTGCCGATTTTTGTCGCTTGTTCTGTGTCTGGCTCTTCTCCTTCCGTCCATAAGCTCCATCGTGCTTGCCACCGAGTCTGAAAATAATGATAATACGACCCAAACCGATCCCAATCAAGGCACTACGCCCGACGGTACGACCGAACCCGACGGCGGCGAGGGAAGCGGTGCTGATGGGGAAGAGGAGGTACAGCCTACCGAGCCTGTGATCGTCAAGATCGCGACCCTCGGCAATTATACCTCGGTTCGCATTCGCTCCGGCCCCGGCACAAACAACGCTACGCTGATACATAACGGTCGCGAGATTCAGGTGAATGCCGGCTTTGAAGCTGTCGTTCTTGAGGAAAACGTCCCCTCGACCGATCAGGGCATCCCTTGGCACAAGATTTCCTTTGAATGGGATTCGACTCCCTACGAGGGGTATATCCGTTCGGATTTTGTCACAATCTCCGAGCGAGAGCAAACCACGCCCGATGAGCCGGAAACGCCCCCCGAACCCGAAATCCCCCCGATCCCCGAGGTACCCGACGTCGAGCCGATCCCCTTTGAGGAGCAGCTCGCCGCCTTCCCCGAAAATTACAGACCCGCTTTGATCGCTCTCCACGAGCAGCACCCGAATTGGCAGTTCGTGGCCTTTGACACCGGTCTGGATTGGAACTACGTGCAGGAAAAGGAAAACGTCATCGGCAGAAGCCTGACCAATTCCGGAATCCTTTCCTATTATTCTACGGCGCAGGGCTCTTACGATTGGTTTACCGATACCTATTTTGCCATGGAGGCAAGAGTGTGGTATCAGGCGCATCCGCAGGTCGTGGCGCATTATATGGATCCGCGCAACTTCCTCAATGAGTCGGATCTGTTTATGTTTGAGCTTCTCGCCTTTAACAACGCCTCTCAGACGGAGGCCGCGATCGAATCCATGCTTCGCGGCACTTTTATGGAGGGCAAAACCACCTTGGCGCCCGACGGAACGGAGCTTTCCTACGCCAAGATCTTTCGCATTGCCGCTTATCAGTCCAACGTCAGCGCTTTCCACTTGGTCACCCGCTGTATTCAGGAGGTTGGCCGTCAGGGAACGGGCTGCAGCCTCGGAACTTACCCCGGCTACGAGGGCTATTATAACTTCTTCAGCATCGGCGCCAATACGGGCGCGGAGGCGGGAATGCGTTACGCCAAAAACAACGGCTGGAACTCCCCCTACAAGGCCATTCTGGCGGGAGCGGAGTTTATCGCGGAGGGCTATCTCGAATACGGGCAAAACACTCCCTACTTCCAGAAATTCTCCGTGGTCGATCCCAATTACTATTTCTGGCATCAGTATATGACCAACATCGCCGCCGCTCACAGCGAGGGCAGGATTCAGCGTGCCGAATACGTCGATATGGGCTATCTCGACAGCGTCATCACCTTCCGCATCCCCACCTACCAAAATATGCCCGCCGAGCCCTGCGCTCTTCCGAGGGCGGCGGGAAGTCCCAACCACTATCTCAAGCATCTTGCCATTGACGGCTATTCTCTGACGCCTACCTTTGATTTCTACGATACCTTGAACAACGGTACGCGCCAATATACCGTCATCATTACGGGCAGTCTCCACTCGGTCACCGTCAACGCCACCGCTGTCAGCTCCTCTGCCGTCGTGACCGGCTCGGTCGGTACCGTGCCCATTCAAAAGGGCGAAAACGTGCTGAATATCACTTGCACCAGCGCCGCAGGCAGCTCGCTGACCTATACCATCGTCTTGATCTATCACGAAACCGAAACCCCGCCGCCGAGCCAAACCCCTGATGAGCCGGACGGCAACGAGCCGACACCGCCCCCCGCACAGCCCACGCACAACGCTGCCATCCGCGGTACGGAAATTCAGGTTCGCGTCGGCCCGAGCACCAACTACGGCAGACTCTCTCACAACGGCGCAACCATCCTTCTGTTTGAAGGCCATCCCTTGAACGTGCAAGGGGAGGCCGTCCCCGATGACGGTGGCGGTCAGCTTCCTTGGTATGCCGTCAGCTTTGACTATGAGGGCACGAGCTATCAGGGCTACGTTCGCTCGGATTTTGTCACGCTCTTCACGCCCTCTCCCGAGCCCGAGAATCCCGAAAATCCGGAGAATCCCGAAAATCCCGAGCCACCGCCGCCCGTTGCTTCCGGCTGGGATCCGTCCTGCAGCTTCCACGGTTCGTTCCTATCCGGCATTGCTCTCGGAACGGATGTCAGAGATTTTCTTGCATCCCTTGGCACTTACGGCAACGCGACCGCCAAGGTCTGTGATGCCGCAGGCAACCCCATCTCCGGCGGAGCTCTCCGTACGGGGCTGAAGCTTGAATACTTCGACGGCACTAACACCACCGTGTTTACCATTGTCATTTACGGTGACCTTAACGGCGACAGCGCCATCAACGGCTTGGATCTGCTCGACTTGAGAAAGTATTTTCTTGAGATCCATTCGCTCGACGACGCACAGAATGCCGCCGCCGACATCAACAAGGACGGTACCGTCAACGGCCTCGACCTTCTTGATTTAAGAAAATACCTCTTGGAATTGATTCCCATTGTTCAGTGAGGATTGATGTATGAAAAAACGTATCCTTTCGCTTGTTCTGGCGCTTGCCCTGACCCTCCCGCTGTTTTGCATTCCCGCTTCGGCGGCAACCGCTTCCTTCACGGTGACGCTCTCTGCCTCAAACGTGATCGTCGGAAATCAGGTCAACGTCAACATCCGCTTGAAGGGCTCGGAAAATCTGGGTTATTGGAAATTCGTTTTGCATTATGACCCCGCCTGCCTGGAGTATATCTCCGGTGCGGATGCCGGCGGCGGCGGTGCGGTTCGATTCGCCAACGTTACGGCAAACGCCAACGGCGACGGAGAGGTCAACTATACCGTCAAATTCAAAACGCTCAAGATCTCCTCAACGACCGTTCGCGTCTCGCCCACCGAGATCTTTGCCTTTTCCGGCGCGGCGATGGGAACGGGAGAAGCCTCCCGCACCATTCAGATCAACGCCGCCCCGACCCTTTCGGGCGATAATCAGCTCAAAGAGCTTTCGGTCGCGCAGGGCGCGATCGAGCCTGCCTTTGATCCCAACGTGACGGAGTATTCGCTTTCCGTTCCGTTTTCCGAAAAGAATCTGACCGTCTCGGCTACGCCCGCACACGGTGCCGCCTCCGTGGCACTCTCCTCGACCGAGCTTGCGGTCGGTGACAACGTCGTCACCGTCACCGTCAAGGCACAAAACGGTGCAACGAAGCAGTACGTTTTGCGTGTCCACCGCGCCGAGTCCAACCTTGCGGGCGTCACCGCCAACGTCAACGGCACGCAGTTTGTCATCGAGCACGACCCCGCCTATCTCACGCCCCCCGCGGGCTATACCGAGGTCACCGTCGACTACGGCACGCGAGAGATCCTCGCCTATGCATCCCCCAACGCGACGGTTCATATCGTCTATTTGAAGAGCGACGATCCTGCCGCCGCGGCAGGCTGGTATCTGTTCGATCAGCAAAAGCAGAGCTTTTATCCGATGCATACCGCTACCTCTTCCACCGAGGAGTTCGTGTTCCTGCCCCTGCCCGAAACGCTTAGCGTCCCCGCAGGCTTTTCTCCCAAGCAGATCTCGGTCTCGGAGCAGATCGTTTTTGCTTATCAAAATGTCGAAAGCGAGACGAGCGGTGTGTACCTGGTCTATGCGATGAACAAGGACGGACTTGCCGATTTTTATTACTACGATCTCAATCGCAACAGCTTCGTTTCTTACTTTGCCTCTTCTGCCCAAGTCGGAGCGGATATTCCGAGTGACAGCGAGCTTCTTTCCCGCACCGAGCGCGCCGAGGCCAAGGCCAAGAAAATGCAGATCCTCGTTTTGTCCCTGAGCATCCTTGTCGTTTTGCTGGCGATCGGAATCGCGCTGGTCTTCGTTTATCGCCGCCGTCCCAAGGAGGAGGAAAAGATCGATCCCTACGACGAAGCGCTCTTTGCCAACGAAACCGACCCGAAGGACCACAGACATTGACAGAAAAAAGCAAGCCGATGTCGGTTTGCTTTTTTTGCGCTTTTGGGATTTGAAGGGCTTTTCAAGGAAAACATAAAAACTTTTCAAAAAGACTTGACATTCTATTTTTTTGATGCTATACTATCCGAGTCGCAGAAAGAGGGACTATGCCTCTGTAGCTCAGTTGGTAGAGCAGGGGACTGAAAATCCCCGTGTCGTTGGTTCGATTCCGACCGGAGGCACCATTTTTCTCGGCACCACCTGCGGATTTAGCTCATTTGGTAGAGCGCGACCTTGCCAAGGTCGAGGTGGCGGGTTCGAGCCCCGTAATCCGCTCCACACGGAAGCTTAGCTCAGCTGGGAGAGCATCTGCCTTACAAGCAGAGGGTCATAGGTTCGAGCCCTATAGTTTCCACCACGGATCTCGGAACAGACTTGTCTGTTCCGAGTTCATATCCGGCCTGGTAGTTCAGTTGGTTAGAACGCTAGCCTGTCACGCTAGAGGTCAGGGGTTCGAGCCCCCTTCAGGTCGCCAATATTTTGCTGATATAGCTCAGTAGGTAGAGCGCATCCTTGGTAAGGATGAGGTCTCCGGTTCAAATCCGGATATCAGCTCCAGAAAAAAGCACGTCCTTTTCGGGCGTGTTTTTTTGCGCTTTTTCACCCGTTTTTAGCCAAAAACGGGCTTTTTTATGCCTAAATGGGTGAGTTTGACTGAAAAACACCCTTGAAACATAAAAACATACAAGTTTGAGAACTGAAACCCTATTTTTAACATAAAAATATGCAACTTTGAGCAAAAACCTATTTAAATACCGTAAAAAATATGATATAATGTGAATATAAGCGAGGTGGAATGTTATGGAAGAGTATACACGAGGTGTTGTAGAAGAATATATTGCGCATCAGCGTAGAGTTCTTAATAGTTTGTTAGATAGAGGTGTTTATACACAAGAAGGGATAGAAGATCATATTCGGTGTCTTCGTGAAAGTATTGAAGAAGACTTAGATTCGAATAAGGCATATGTTTTGCTCAAAATGGAGATGGACGTTAAGAAAGGTATTGACGATGGAGAGAAGGAATATGTTTCATTAACCAATATTGCAAGAATGAAGAATTTTGCAAACCCAAGTTATGTTATTCAATCTTGGCTTAGAGACCGTAATACTCTCGAAGTTCTTTATCTTTGGGAGACCGAGAACAATCCAGATTTCCAAAATGACGGCTACGAGCATATAGTTGAACAACTGTCCAATCCTTCCTTGACATCAACTGCAAAAATTTGGAAAGAAGAAACCGGCGCAACCGGAATAATATCCAAGCAGGGTAATGGAGGAGGCACCTTTGCTCATATGGATATAGCCATTGATTTTTATGCTTGGACTTTTCCGCAGAAGCGATATCAGCTCGTTAAAATAATTTCCGGAAAGGCAGCTTTCTTGGATCTGATACATGAGGATTTGGAAGATCAAAAAGAAAGATATAAAAACATGAGTGACAAAGAACTTTACGCAACTCAGGGCATAACGCTTATAGATAAATTTGGCAAATAAACATATAAAAAATTGTTGTGAATTGGAAGGCGAATTATGAATCTTAATGAACAACTTAATATGTTTGTAGATGAATATAAAAAATTTATAGGGATTAGTCAGTTTCCAGAATTTGCTTTGCAAACAAAAATTGCCTCAATAGTTACCGCTGATTTTCAAGGATTTGAGTCTGCGGCAGTGACTACTTATCAACCAATTACCGGTCAACATAGTTTGTATGTTAGTGTCAACTTGGATTTGTCGAAGTATTTGATGTTTCATGAATTTACTCATATGCATGATTCTGAAATATATGTAAATGGTGATAAAGTTAGATATGCTGGTCTTTCGGGATATACGGAATATCATGCTTCTCAGGTTGAATTGGCTTGCTTAGTGGGAGCAGAAACAATTGGATGTATCCCATCGTTTTCAATGAATAAAATCACCTCCACATTTGCGGGGAATAAGACGGTATTGCAATATGTTAAAGAAAAGTATCAACATGCTATAGATTTGTTCAGCAGAGATGATTTTCCTTCTAATATATCTACGCTTAAATCAGCTTTTGGGGCTCTTTATAATTACTGGGGGTTGCGGTCAATCTGCGAAATGTATGCTAATGATTTTGTAGAGATTATTGATAATGAAGCGTTCTTGAAAATTATACCCACAATGAAATTTTCACTTATAAACAATCTGATGCATGGCTGGTTAGATGAAAATAAAATTGATTTAATCGTTCCTCTATACACAAATACTATTTTTCCTATTATCCAAGATTACAAGTTGTTGTAATGTGAAAAAAATAATACTTATACTAGAACTAACGTTATGCGTTTTATACAGAAAATCATGTAAGAATTCCCTGGAAGATAATACCTTCCTATTGTATGCATTATAGAAGATTAGAAGTAAGAAAAAGAGAATATTTTAGTGCCAAAGAGATAAGTTAGACTTGTTGGCCAATCAAAATAAAACCTGGCAAATCAATGTACAGTGTATGTTGATTTGTCAGGTTTTTATTTTTTTGTTTTAACTCTGACAGTAGATGTCAGGGTTAACTTTTAGAATGTGAGCAAGAAAGGAGGGAGAACTTTGGGAACTGCCGAACGAAGGAATGAAATAATGCGTATTCTATGCAGGCGTAGACACGAGACGATTTCAAATTTAGCAGATGAGTTCGGGGTTTCCACAAGAACGATTTTGCGAGATATTGAGGTGCTAAGTATAAAAGAACCGATTTGTACACAGTGCGGTAGACACGGCGGTGGCGTTTATGTGACAGATGATTATTCGATGAGCAGAATGTATATGACTGACAATGAATTGGCAGTATTACATAAATTATCCGAATTCGCTGACAAGAAATCTGTGTGTGAATTAAGCGAAGAAGAAAACAAATTATTGAAGTCAATTATCTCGCAGTATACAAAACAAAAAATATAGAAAGGAAAATTATATATGAAAAGAGAAGAAAATCTATTATTCAAAGAACTTTGTAAGTTCAAAAAGGAAACATTTGATGAAGACTTGCTCCGCTTCGCAACGCCCCATGTGTTGGGATTTCTGTTTTTTAATCGTATGCAGGCCATTGCATATGATCGTATGAGAAGGCAAGGGCTTCTCGGAAAGGTGAATCGTGAGTTTAGGAATTCATTGAAATCAGCATTTGACCAAAATGTAATTAAAAATCACAGTTTTGCCAAATGTGTGAAGATGGTGGCAGCTATTTTAAATGAGCTTGATTGCAAGGCAGCAATGCTTAAAGGTGCGTTCCTTTGTAATCACTATCCTGAAGGATATCGTACCTCAAATGATATTGATTTGCTTGTAAGACCGGAGGATGTAACTACTGTTGGTAATGCACTTCTTGAGGCTGGTTTTAAGCAGGGAAATGTTCGTAACGGTGAATTCGTTCCTGCAAGCAGAAAAGAAATTATTGAATCAAAGATGATGAGGGGCGAGACTGTACCGTATATCAAATTGGTTGATTTGCCGAATATGAAATATCTTGAGGTGGATATTAATTTTTCGCTCGATTATAAGAACGGGGAAACCGATGTTCTTGAAAACATTTTAGAAAAGGCGGATGTGATTAACGAAAACGGTATTTTATTGCCTACTTTATTCAAGGAGGATTTCTTCATTCATCTTTGTGCGCATCTTTATAAGGAAGCTACTACATTGCCATGGGTTGAAATGCACAGGGATATGACACTTTATAAGTATTGCGATATTTATATGCTTCTTTCTGAAATGAAGGAAAAAGATGTTGAGGCTGTATTCGCAAGGGCAAAAGAATTAAATATGGAGAAGGTTTGTGCTTACACAATCATAGAAGCATCGGATCTTTTTGATATTGATAGCAGTAACGCTAAACTGATTTCCGAATCGGTGCTCGCGGACGACAGGGATTTTATTCTTACGGTTGTATCTCCGCGAGACAAAAAGTTGTTAAAGTATCAAACTGCTAATGCCACAGAACGATTTTTTATGGAAGAACGTGCGGCGGATTTGAAGGAGGTGTAAGGAATGAAAAGTTTAAATATGAGACCAAATGACACAAAAGGTGTCCTTATTACTGTTTGCGGTTTGGATGGTTGCGGTAAAACCACAATGATGAATCGTATGATTGATGAAGTGTTTGATAAGTCTAAAGTGTTTACAACAAAGCAGCCAACGAACTATGTACGTGAATCTGCTATTTTCAGAACATATATGGATCAGCCGGATCATGATGCATTCGATTATCGTAGCTTATCTCTACTTGCTGCCAGCGATAGACTGCAACATGTTAACAAGGTTATTGTCCCTCAGATGAATGAAGGAAAAATTGTAGTTAGCGACAGATATTTTTATTCTTGCCTTGCAAATCTCAGAGCAAGAGGCTTTACAAGCGATCAGTGGATTTATGAGATTGCTGAATCTGTGGTAGAACCGGATATTGCCTTTTTCTTTGATGTTCCTGTTGAGACAGCGGTAGCTCGTGTGCGCCAAAGACCGGAAGAAAAAGACAGATATATTGATATGGAACTACAGTATAAGCTTCGTGATGAATATATCAATATTTGTCAGGCCAATAACGGCGTTTTGATTTCTACAGAATTGCCTAAAGAAGAGTGCTTCAAGATTGTTAAAGAAACAATAGAAAGGAAGATTTTAAATGGAAAAGGTTTATGATATTTTAAAGGAACTTAGCGGAATGGATGAGATTGCTCCCGAGAGTGATTTGCAGAACGATTTGGCGCTTGACAGTCTTTCGATGGTCACTTTGCTTGTTGAGTTGGAGGATGCCTTTGATATTCAGCTTGATGAGGCGGATATGAATCCTTTTGATCTTAAAGACGTCCAGGCGGTAGTAAACCTAGTGGAAAAATACTGCGGTGATAAAGATGAATAAATTCGTCGAACTTCCGCTTATTGAACCTTTATATAGCACGTACCACTTTCAAGGGCCGGGTACAGCAACGATTGTTGAGAATCCAAGTATTCGAAACTGGTATTTAAATCAAGTCATGAATCTAAAATGCAATCGGAAGTTTTTAAAAGGATTTACCACACCTGAAATCAGTATTTTAGACTCCTCTTGGAGTCAAAATCCGTATTTTGATAGGAAATGGTTTTCCACAGAATTTCTCAAAGGTTGCAGCAACAAGCTTATTCGTAATTTGCTTGATGCAGGATACTATGTTTGTTTTGGAGGCATTGATGACTATTATGTAAAGGGCAAAAGCTGGTACAAAGAAAGACATTTTAATCATGACGGATGCATTTGCGGCTATAACCAAAATGATAAGACTTTTTGCATTTATGCTTACGATAGTAACTGGATTTATCATAAGTTTTGGACATCGCAATCGGATTTCGATGCAGCACGAAAAGCAATGCGGAAGAAGGGCGTGATTTCTTCCCTGTGTGCGATTAAATCAAAATCAGATGCTGTTGCGATTAATCCTGAAGTTGCTATTCAAAAAATGCGAGAATATTTAGATTCTAACATGAAGAAATATCCTAAGTCCAAAGAAGGGGATGTTCACGGGATAGCGGTGCATGATTATATTGCCATGTATGTAGACAAGCTTTATGACGGTTCGATACCTTACGAGCGTATGGATAGAAGAGTTTTCCGTCTTATTTGGGAACATAAAAAAGCAATGTTGGAACGTCTTGAAAAAATGGAAAATACTTTGGGACTTAGCAATAGGACAAGTACGGCATATAAGAAAATTGTTGCAGAAGCGGATAAAATGCGTATGCTTTATGCATCGCATCATATGCGTCGTAGAGATGCTGTTTTACCGATTATTCATAATAGACTTATTGACGTAAAAAAACACGAAAGAGA
>JAZRZQ010000128.1:0-18114 GCA_045601445.1 Eubacteriales bacterium
CGGCCGCTCTGCGGGCCGAGGGTGAGCGCGAGGCAAAACAGGTACAACAAAGCATTTTACGATAAAGAAAGGGATACACCATGGGAATTTACGAAGAACTCAAAGAGCGCGGACTGATCGCTCAGGTCACCGATGAAAAAGAGATCCGCGAGCTCATCAATGCGGGCGGCGCTCGCTTTTATATCGGCTTTGATCCGACGGCGGATTCTCTGCATTGCGGCCATTTTATGGCGCTGTGTCTGATGAAGCGCCTGCAGATGGCGGGAAATCAGCCCGTTGTCCTCGTCGGCGGCGGTACGGGCTACATCGGCGATCCCTCGGGCAGAACCGATATGCGCTCGATGCTCACGCCCGAGACCATTCAGCACAACTGCGACTGTTTTAAAAAGCAGATGGAGCGCTTTATCGAATTCGGCGAGGGCAAGGCGATCCTCGTGAACAACGCCGATTGGCTCCTCGAGCTCAAATACGTCGATCTTCTGCGCGAGGTCGGTGCTTGCTTCTCCGTGAACAATATGCTCCGCGCCGAGTGCTACAAGCAAAGAATGGAGAAGGGGCTTTCCTTCCTCGAATTTAACTATATGATTATGCAGTCCTACGACTTCTATTACCTGAGTGAAAAATACGGCTGTAATATGCAGTTCGGCGGGGACGATCAGTGGTCGAATATGCTCGGCGGCACGGAATTGATCCGCAAAAAGACCGGCAAGGACGCTTACGCGATGACCATTACCCTGCTTCTCAACTCCGAGGGCAAGAAGATGGGTAAGACCCAATCCGGCGCGGTCTGGCTCGATCCCGAAAAGACCAGCCCCTTCGATTTCTATCAGTATTGGCGCAACGTGGCCGATGCGGACGTGCTCAAGTGCATCCGTATGCTCACCTTCCTGCCGCTCGATCAGATCAACCAGATGGATTCTTGGGAGGGCAGTCAGCTCAACACCGCCAAGGAGATTCTGGCGTATGAATTGACCACTCTCGTTCACGGCAAGGAAGAAGCCGACAAGGCCAAGGAGGCAAGCCGCGCGCTCTTCGGCGGCGGCGGTAACAATGCCAATATGCCTTCCTTTGCGCTCACCGAGGCCGATTTCACCGATGGCGAAATCGGTGTGATGGATCTTTTGGTCAAGTCCGGCCTTTGTCCTTCCAAGGGCGAGGCGCGCCGCTTGATCCAGCAGGGCGGTGTGACTGCCTGCGATCAGAAGGTCACCGATATTGCCACCCAATTCCCCGCCTCTGCCTTCGACGGCGAATTTATCCTCAAAAAGGGCAAAAAGGTCTTTTTGAAGATCACCAAGGCATAAGGAGAGCCTTGCCCAAAAAAACGTGTTCTTTTTTGAAAAAAAGAACCAAAAAACTCGTTCCTTTTTGAAAAAAGGAACCGAAAAACTTTTAAACAAAAGAAAAAAATAAAATTAGGATAGAGATTTTGTGTCTCTATCCTTTTTATGTTTTCGGGAGATTTTTGATTGAGTGCGAACAAAGTGGGTCAAAGGAAGTTGCGGCGGCGGGGTGGAATGCAAGAGGAGATTGAAACAAAAAGCCTTCTCCTGTGGGAGAAGGGGGACCGCGTCAGCGGTGGATGAGGAGTCGTGGAGATTTGCAGATGGATATTTTGATTCAATTCCCCACAAAAACACCTCATCCGTCAGCCTTCGGCTGCCACCTTCTCCCGCTGGAGAAGGCTTTTGGTGCGAACAAGGCGGGGCGCATCAAAATCGCTCCTGCTGCCAAACAAAAAGGTCACGACCTTTTCCTCTCGAATCAGGCACTCGAGCTTGTTCGCAAGCTCTTTTGCGATCTCTTCAACGTTTGGGATCTTTCGGTGCCCAATAAAGCAACACGTGTGTTCTTCCTTCATATTTTTACCCCCAAAAGGAAATACTATAAGTAAGAGAAGTTTTTATTTGAATATTTATAGTATAAGACACCGAGACATAAATATCAATAGTCTGTGGAATCTTTTTGTCGATATCAATAGACTATCAAAGTAAGGGGGGGATGATATGAGTCATCTGGCAAAGGTGATCGGGCAACGCATTCGCAATTACAGGACAAGACTTGGCTTAAGCCAAGAAAAATTAGCTGAGATGGCAGGATGTCACCCGACCTACGTCGGTCAGTTGGAACGCGGCGAAAAGAACGCCACCTTGGAAAGTGTAGAAAAAATCGCTTCCTCGTTAAACGTTCCCCTGTCCACGCTGTTTGAACATCTCGGCAGCAGTTCTCCTTCGGATCGAAATTATCCGCTCGAGGCATACGAGCTACTGCTATCCAAAAGCATTCCCGAGCAAAAGCAGCTTTTTAAGCTCCTGATCGAAGCGGATCAATACAAAGCACTCTGAAGCCCGTCACGTGCACAAAGGAATTTTTCGGATGTGTGTTCTTTTTTAAAAAAAAGAACCAAAAAACTTGTTCCTTTTTGAAAAAAGGAACCGAAAAACTTTTAAACAAAATAAAAATAAAATTAGGATGGAGCTTTCTCTGTTGTTCTTAACGGAGAATTTGCAGACACAAAATTTCGGCAGAGAAATTGTTTCCTCTGCCGATGTTTGTTATAATGGGATTAGCGAAAAGCCTCTCCCCTTGGGAGAGGTGGCGGCGTAGCCGACGGAGAGGGGAAATACCCTAAAGAAACACCCTCTCACCCGCTACCGCGGGAGCTCTCCCAAAGGGAGAGCCTTAGGATGCGTGCAACCATAGGGGTATGGGTTTTGCCCGATGCATTTGTAATACTGAATCGAAATATGATAACATATTTGGACGAATGAATAACATACATAGCAAAGGCTTACGGGTACTTCTCAGAATAGTACTCATAGCGATTCCTGTTGCGCTAATCATTGGTATATATTGCTTATGTAGCTATTTGTTTAGAGGATATTGGATATAAGTCGAACCCCGACAGACCTTTAAAAAATCTGTCGGGGTTAATTATTTGTTTTCTACGTATCAAATATTGATTATCCGTAGGGGCGTTCTTTGAACGCCTGCGGGCGAACGCTGTTCGCCCCTACCGAAGAGCATCACCCATTTTTGTCTCTATCCTTTTTATGTTTTCGGGCTACGAGAGTTTGATTTTGTTTTAAAGTAAACGCGAGTTGAAAGTTTTCTTTGCCTGTTTTTTAGAAAGTGAATTTTCGGGATACGGAAGTTGAGATTTATTATTTCGTAAATGCGAGTTAAAGTTTTCTTTGCTTCCTTTCTTTTTCAAAAGAAAGGAAGTCTTTGCCTACTTTCTTTTGAAAAAGAAAGTAGGAAGTTAATAAATTGTAAATTTTTTGGGGTCAGGGCGTGACAGAGGCTGACAATCTGTGCATTTCCCCTTGAATTTATAGATTATATATAGTATAATAATATTATATATAGTGCTAATATGCGGTAGGATTCGATTTTTGGCTTGAACGAGCGCAAGCGAATGAAAAAAGCCCTCGCCCGAAACGACGCAGCAGAGCGGGAAAAACTGCCGTTTGATCGAAAAAAAGAAAGAGCAAACAACATTTCAGGAGGTCAAAATGGATTATAATCAATTCATTTGGAATCACGTTTTAGAATATATCCACAAGTCCTGCGGCTTTTCCGAAGCGACCTTTAATATCTGGTTTAAAGAGATGCAGCTTGAAAAAGTGACCGAGTCCTACGTATATCTGTCCGCAAAGGAAAAATACAAAGCGGAATTTGTTTTCAAAATGTACTATCGTCAACTGAAAATTGCGATCTTTGAAACGCTCGGCAGCCGCGCAGAGATCATCATCTTTTCGCGCGAGATCCATAAGGACAAGATTCAGGACTACATCACCGAGCACATCCGATCGGACCTGCTTCCGGAAATGGTCATGTGCCGCGAGAACCAAACCGAGGAATACGAAAAGGAGCAGCCGCTCAGCGAAGACGAAAAGAAGATCGTCGGCGGTCCGGTCGGTACGATCATCAAATCGGAGATCCCGCCCGTCAAGGAAGGCGTTGCCTATACCTTTGAAAACTTTATCGTCGGCTCGACCAACCGCGTCGCACACGACGCCTGCGTCGCCATTTCGCAAAACCCCAGCGAGGTCTGGAACCCGCTGTTTATCTACTCTCCCTCGGGAATGGGCAAAACGCACCTGCTCTACGCCATCTCCAACGAGATCATCCGCCACAACCCCGAAAAAAGAATTTCCTACGTCTCGGGCGAGGATTTCGGAAACGAGCTGATTAAAGACCTCGTTCAGAAAAAGCCGATGCACTATTTTCGTGAGAAGTACCGCAATATCGACGTCTTTTTGGTTGACGATATTCAATTCATCGCCGGAAAAGAAGTCGTGCAGGAAGAGTTTTTCCACACCTTTGAGGCGCTGTATCATCAGAGAAAGCAAATCATTCTCACCAGCGACCGACCGCCCAAGGATATGAAGCGGCTCGATAACCGTCTGCGCACGCGCTTCGAGTGGGGACTGACGGTCGATATTCAGCCGCCGGAATTGGAGCTTCGCATCGCCATCGCTCAATCCAAGGCAGAGCTGCTCGGACTCAAAGCGCCCGATTCGGTGCTTCACTTTTTGGCAGATAACATCAAATCAAGCGTGCGTCAGCTCGAGGGCGCCGTCAAGCGACTGCACGGCTACGCCGCTCTGTACGACTGCGAGATCAACATCGAGCTTGCCAAGCAGTGCATCAACGATATGATCCCCAAGGTCAGCGTTGACAATTTGGTGGAAAAGACCTTTGAAACGGTCTGCAATAAATATCAGGTCGAGGTCAAGGACATCACCGGAAAAAGACGAAACGCCAATATCGTCATCGCCCGACACGTCGCTACTTACATTCTCCGTCAGATCACCGAGCTTTCTTCCATTGAGATCGCACGGTATTTTTCGCAGGACCACTCCACGATCCTCTCCGCTTTTGCCAACGTCAAAAAGAAGATCGAGGAAAATCCCGCCTTTGAGGAAGAGGTCTCTTCCCTGATCCGCGAGATCCAAGAATAATTTTCCACAGGAAATTAACAGCCAATCCACCAAAAATCGGTGGAAAAGTGATTTCGGTCAAAAAAGCAAACAAACGGCCCTGTGAAAAAGAAATGGGAACGCGACCGTTTTTCACCGTTTTTTTCCGCTTTCACACCACCGAAAACGCGCGGAATACGGGCTTCTTTTCCGTTTTTCCACCGTTTTCCTCTCCTCTACTGCTACTACGAAATAATTATAAATTATAATAAAATTGATTCTTTGCGTGCAGGAGTGAAATTATGTTTATTCGAGTTGACAAAAAAAGCTTTCTGGATACCATCAGCCCCGCATTGTGCGCCGTCACCACGCACAGTGCCAATGCGACGCTGTCGTGCTTGCATTTAAAAGCCGAGAAGGAAAATTCAAGTCTGACGATCACCTCGTTTGACACCACCAAGGGTGTGAAAACCCAGATGAGCGTCGAAGTGCTGGAAGAAGGAACGCTGCTGCTTGACGCCGTAAGGCTCAATTCCATGGTCAGAAGCTTGCCAGAGGGCGAGATCATCATCTCAAACGACTCCAACTACGTCACGACCATTTCCGCAGGCCCTGCTAAATTTGAGATCTTCGGTCTTGCGGGAGAGGCCTTCCCGTCCATGCCGATGCTCGCGGGTGATAAGAAATTCACCATCGAACAGGGAATGCTCAAGAAAATGCTCCAGCAGGTCATTTTTGCCTGCGCCGCCATTGATCTCAAGCCGATCTTGACGGGTGTGCTTTTCGAGAGCTTTCAGAACAAGCTCCGTCTTTGCGGCTGTGACGGCTACCGCATCGCCCTGCGCGAGGAAGAGTGCATCTCGGGACTGACGATCGACGTGCGCTTCGTCGTGCCCGCCAAGTCTCTGCAGGAGCTGATCCGCCTGCTTTCCGACGACGATACCCCCATCCGCATCGAATTGGCACGCCGCCACATTATTTTCTGCTTTGATAACTTCTATTTCTTCTCCCGCTACGTCGAGGGAGAATACATTGATTATTCCAAGAGCCTGCCGAAGGAATTTCGCGCAAGAGTCAAGATCAATCTCTCCGACGCCATCGGCTGCTTTGAGAGATGTGCGCTTTTGATCGACGAGCGAGCCAAGGCGCCGATCCGTTTGAATTTCATCGACGGCGCGGTGCAGGTCAAATGCACCACCGCAAACGGAAAGATCGACGAGGAAATCCTCTGTGAAACAGAGGGCGAGGAGATGCTGGTCGGCTTTAACAATAAGTTTCTGCTGGATGCGCTGCGCGGTGCCATCTCCTGTGGCAAGGAAGAGGTCGTGTTTGAAATGAATTCTCCTCTTTCGGGCATGGCCATCCGCTCGCCCGAAACCAGCGCCTTCTATTATATGGTCGTACCGATGCGACTGAACTGATGCGGCTGGAGCATATCGAGGTTTCTTGTTTTCGCAACATCCGATCCGCCAAGGTCGATTTTGATCCGAGGGGAAACGTTCTTCTCGGCCGTAACGCACAGGGCAAGACCAATCTGATCGAGGCGATGTATTTTATGGCCTGCGGGAAAAGCTTTCGCGTGCCGAAGTTCCGCGAGCTGATCGGGCACGGAGAGGATCGCGCCACCGTCAGCGTTCAAATTTCGGGCGAGGGCCTTCCGTTTGAAATTCGTGCGGAATTGGATCGGAAAACGGGAAAGAGCATTTATAAAAACGGCGTGAAATTGCAAAAGCTCAGCGAGTTTTTGGGGCTGTTTCGGGTAGTGCTGTTTTGTCCGGAGCATTTGCTTTTGGTCAAGGACGGCCCTGCCAAACGGCGAAGCTTTCTCGATGCGGCGATCTGCCAGATCCGCCCGTATTACGCTTCCCTTTTAAACGAGTGCAACAAGATCGACGCCCAAAGAGCGGCGCTCTTGAAGGAATGTCAGAAAAAACAGGTTTCGCGGGATTACGTCTCGGTGTGGGACGAGAGGCTGGCAAAGATCAGCGTGAAGATCGCGTTTTTGCGAGCGGAGTATATCAAGGCACTCAAAATGCGCGCACCGAAGCACTACGCGGCCATTTCCGAGGGAAAGGAGAGCCTGTCTCTTTCCTACCAAAGCTCGGTCTGGCGCGAGGGCGAGAGCACCGAGGAGATGGAACGGGCGTATTTAAAGCTCCTTTCCGACAATTTTGAATCCGACCGCAAATACGGCTTTACGCAAAAGGGCGTGCATCACGACGATCTGGAATTGGTGCTGGACGGCTACCCTGCCCGCTTTTTTGCCAGCCAAGGCCAGCAGAGAAGCATTGTGCTTTCGCTCAAGCTCTCCGAGGGAGAGATCTCCAAGGAGATGACCCTGCAGGAGCCGGTCTATCTCTTCGACGACGTGCTCAGCGAGCTGGACGAGTCGCGCAGGAGCTATATCACCTCGGGTCTTGCGGGAAAGCAGGTCATCTTCACCGGCACGGACGAGAGGGACTTTTCCTTCGTGGAAAAAAAGCTTTTCGTGGAGAAGGGAGTGTTTTTACCGTGAAACGCCATTTTCTCGATCTCGGAGACGGCAAGATCATTCCCAAAAAAAAGATCGTGCTCATTTTAAACGCCGAAACGGCCTCGATGAGACAAGCCACGCGGGATTTCATTCGCCGCCGCAGTCAAAGCGGGGACGAGGTCTTACCCAAAAAGGATCTGTGTCAGGTCAATTCCATTGTGTTAACCAACGCCTACGGCAAGGACAGCATTTATTCTTCATCCCGTTCGTCGTATTATCTGTCAAAATAACGACGCGTCAAAAGAAAGGACAGTATTTTGGAAAACAGAGAGCTTACTCAGACAAGCACCACCTATGATGAAAATCAAATTCAGGTATTGGAAGGACTCGAAGCGGTTCGCAAGCGTCCCGGTATGTATATCGGCTCGACCGGACAGAAGGGACTTCACCATCTGATCTACGAGATCGTTGACAACTCCATCGACGAAGCGCTGGCGGGTCGCTGTGATACCATCACCGTCACGCTCCATCGGGACGGCTCGGTCTCCGTTCAGGACAACGGACACGGCGTCCCCTCGGGTACACATCCGAAGATGGGCATTCCGACGCTCGAGGTCGTCTTTACGGTTCTGCACGCAGGCGGTAAATTCGGCGGCGGCGGTTACAAGATCTCCGGCGGTCTGCACGGTGTCGGTGCGAGCGTGGTCAACGCCCTGAGCGAATGGATGGAAGTTGTCAACTGCTACGACGGCAAGGAGTATACCGAGCGCTTTGAGAGAGGCAAGGTCGCCCGTGCGATTCATTGCAACGGGAACACCGATAAGCACGGCCTTTACGTTCGCTTTATGCCCGACCGCGAGATCTTTACCGAGATGGAGTTCGACTATACTACGGTGCTCAATCGCTTGCGCGAGCAGGCCTTTTTGACCGCGGGTGTCTCGATTGACTTTTACGACGAAAGAGACATCGTTTCGGAGATTGCCGTCGGAGAAGAGGCGATCGAGGGTGCAGAGATTGAGGATGAGGACGAGGACGTTCGCGAGGACGGCGGCTACTACAAGAAGGAAGCCGAGAAGAAATATACTCATCTTCAGTTCGAGGGCGGCATCAAGAGCTTTGTTTCGTATTTAAACGAAAAGAAGAGAGCGGCCGTATTGAACGACTCGGTGATTTATTTAAGCACCGTCGGCAAGGGCTGTATGGCCGAGGTTGCCCTGCAGTACAACGACTCCTATCAGGATATGACCATGTCCTTTGCCAACAACATCCACACGCCCGACGGCGGTACGCACGAGACGGGCTTTAAGACGGGTCTGACCAAGGTCTTTAACGAATACGGCAAGAAATACGGCTATTTGAAGGACGGCGACAAGAACTTTACCGGTGAGGACGTGAGAGAGGGTCTGACCTGCATCATCTCCGTTAAGGTAGAAGAGACGCAGTTTGAGGGACAGACCAAGTCCAAGCTCGGAAACGTCGAGATCCGTCCGCTGGTCGATTCGCTCGTGACCACCAAGCTCGGGGAATACTTCGAGGAAAACCCCGCGGTGGCAAAGCTTCTCATTGATAAGGCTCTGACCGCTTCCCGCGCACGCGAGGCCGCCAAAAAGGCACGCGAGGCCAGCCGCCGCAAGAGCCCGCTTGAGTCGGGCGCACACCCCGAAAAGCTGGCAGACTGTCAGGAGAGAGACCCCGCCAAGAGCGAGATCTTCTTCGTAGAGGGAGATTCGGCAGGCGGTACGGCCAAGGACGGCAGAGATTCGAAGTATCAGGCCATTCTGCCGCTTCGCGGTAAGATCCTCAACGTGGAAAAGGCAAGGCTTGACCGCGTGTACGCTTCGACCCAGATCATCCCGATCATTCAGGCGCTGGGCTGTGGCATCGGAGACGATTTCGACATCGAAAAGCTCCGCTACGGCAAGATCATCCTGATGGCGGATGCCGACGTGGACGGCGCACACATCAAGACGTTGCTTCTCACCTTCTTCTTCCGTCACATGCGCCCCCTGATCGAAAAGGGACACGTCTTCTGCGCGATGCCCCCGCTTTACAAGGTCTTTAAGGGCAAGCAGCAGGAGTACGCCTTCTCGGCTGCCGAGCGTGACGGGATCATCGCCAGAATGGGCGACAATACGCAGGCCGAGCGCTACAAGGGTCTTGGTGAAATGGATGCCGAGCAGCTCTGGGAGACCACGATGGACCCCCAGACCCGGACGCTCATTTCGGTCAGCATCGAGGACGCCTACGCCGCGGACGAGACCTTTACCCTCTTGATGGGCGATAAGGTCGAGCCCAGACGCGAATTCATTGAGCAGAACGCAAGATACGTTCAAAATCTTGACGTTTGATTGTGGAAAAGTCTGTGAATTATGTGTGAAACTCCCCGTTTCCCACAGGAGTTTTCCACAGCGTTGTGAAAAACGATCCACAGCGAAAAAACCGTAAAAACACCGAGAATCCCGCACTTTTTTCATTGGTCGCAGCGGAGTTTTTCTCCGACAATCCACAAGAGTGCCCCTCTTTTGGCAGGGCGTGAAACAAGTGGCTGTGAAACAAGTGCTTTGAGACAGAAAGGAACGGTTTCGAGACATGGAACTGAACTTAGAAGGACTGAAAATAGAAAACATAGACATCGTCAAGGAGATCAAGAGGAGCTATATTGATTACTCGATGAGTGTCATCGTCGGCCGTGCATTGCCCGACGTGCGCGACGGCCTCAAGCCCGTTCACCGCAGAATTTTGTATTCGATGTACGAGGATCACCTCACCAGCGACAAGCCCTTCCGTAAATCGGCAACGACGGTCGGTTACGTTTTGGGTCACTATCATCCCCACGGTGACAGCGCCGTGTACGACGCGATGGTGCGTCTGGCACAGCCCCACTCGATGCGCTATCCGCTCATCGAGGGACACGGAAACTTCGGTAACATCGACGGAGACGGCGCGGCCGCCTACCGTTATACCGAGGCGAGAATGGCGAAGATGGCAAACTCGATGCTGCAGGACATTGAAAAAGAGGTGGTGGATTTCACCCCCAACTTTGACAATAAGGCACTCGAGCCGGTCGTACTGCCCAGCCGCTTCCCGAACCTGCTTTGCAACGGCTCGGTCGGTATTGCCGTCGGTATGGCAACCAACATCCCCCCGCACAACCTCTGCGAGGTCATTGACGCGGTCATTTACTTAATGGATCACCCCGAGGCCGAGGTGCGCGATTTGATGGGCTTTATCAAGGGCCCGGATTTCCCGACGGCGGGCAAGATCTACGGCACGAACGGCATCGAGCAGGCCTATCTGACCGGTCGCGGCAAGGTGCTGATGCGTGCGAAGGTGCATTTTGAACAGCGCGGCAAGCGCGAGAGCATCGTCGTGGACGAGATCCCCTATCAGGTCAACAAGTCCGATCTGGTCAAGGGCATTGCCGATTTGGTACACGAAAAGAGAGTCGAGGGCATCTCCGATCTGCGTGACGAGAGCTGTAAGGGCAAGATACGCGTGGTCATTGACCTAAAGCAGGACGCCAACCGCGAGGTCATCCTCAATCTGCTGTATAAATACTCCCGCCTGCAGGAGACCTTTGCGATGAATATGCTCGCGCTGGTCGGCGGCGAGCCGAAGACCCTCTCCCTCAAGCAGATGCTTTCCCACTACTTAAAGCATCAGGAGGAGGTCACCACCCGTCGCATTCAGTTTGATCTGAAAAAGGCCGCGGCGCGCCTTCACATTCTCGAGGGCTACAAGATCGCCATCGACAACATCGACGAGGTCATCCGCATCATCCGTGCCAGCAAGTCCATCCCCGAGGCCAAGGAGGCGCTGATCGCGCGCTTTGACCTTTCCGACGCGCAGGGCAAGGCGATCGTGGAGATGCCGCTCGGAAAGCTGGCGGGTCTGGAGATCGACAAGATCCTCGAGGAAATGGCAGCATTGGCCGAGCTTGTGGCAAAGCTCGAGAGCATTTTGGCCGACGAGCAGAAGCTGCTTGCCGTTCTCAAGGACGAGCTGCTTGAGATCCGCAGAAAATTCGGTGACGAGAGACGCACCGTGATCGAGCAGGCCGCCGACGATATCGTCCTGGAGGATCTGATCGAAAAGCACAAGGCCGTCGTGACCGTGACCCACGCGGGCTATATCAAGAGACAAAATCTGGCCGATTACGAGGTGCAGAACAAGGGCGGCAAGGGTATGCGCGCGCTGACCACCAAGGAGGAGGACTCCATCCGCGATATTTTCGTCAGCCACAGCCACAACTACGTCTTTTTCTTCTCGAATTTCGGCCGACTCTACGTGAAAAAATGCTACGAGATCCCCGAGGCGAGCCGTCAGGCCAAGGGCACGAATTTAGTCAACGTGCTTCATCTGAAGGACGGCGAGCGCATCACGGCATTTTTGTCCGTGCAGAAGCTTGATACCGAGGAGCTGCTCGTCTTTGTAACGAAAAACGGTCTGGTCAAGCGCACGCCGCTTTCGCTGTTCCGCCGCATCCGTCGGGACGGCATCCGTGCGATCACGCTTTCCGAGGGCGACGAGCTTCTCACCGTGAAAAAGACCGACGGCGAAAAGGATCTTTGCCTTGTCACGAGCGCGGGCAAGCTCATCCGCTTTGACGAGAATGAGGTTCGCGTGATGGGACGCAGTGCGCGCGGTGTGCGCGGCGTGCGTCTGCCCGAGGGCGCTTCGGTCTGCGGAGCGGTCACGGTCAAGGCCGAGGGCGAGGAAAAGATGCTTCTGACCGTTTCCGACAACGGTGTCGGCAAGAGAACGGCCGTGGAGCTGTTTATGAAAAAGCACAGAGGCGGACAGGGCGTTCGTTGCCAGAGTCTGGGCGGTAAGGCCGGACAGACGCTGGTCGGCATCGCTTCTGTTGCCGAGGAGGACGAGCTTCTTCTCATTGCCTCTAACGGCAAGATGATGCGCGTCGGCGTCTCTTCGATCGCCGCCAGCGGCACCTCTGCCAGCGGTGTTTACATTATGCGTCCCGAGGAGGGTGAGCGCATCATCGACTTCCAGAGAGTGACGGGTGAAAACGAGCTTTTGGAGGCGGCCGAGGGTGCGGAGGAGGCGGGTGTCGATCTGTTCGAGGGGCCCGAGGTTCCCGATCTGCCCGATCTTCCCGAGGACGATGCGCCCGAAAAGGACGATGACAGCGAAGAATAAGATCTCTTATTTCGTTACGGTCTGCCCCGCCGACGCAAGGGAGAAGTCCCGTTTTTTGACCCAAAAGGCGGCGGAGCGGTATTTCCGGGCCCGCCTTCTGCCCTGCCCTGCCGTGCTGCGCGCCGAGACGGGAAAGCCGTATTTTGCGCATTCCGACTATCATCTGTCGGTCACGCACACGGGCGGGCTTCATCTCGTCGCGATCGCGCCGTTTCCCGTTGGGGTCGATGCGGAGCGCACGCTCCTCTCGCCAACTCGCGCGAGCGCCTGGCTTGACGAAGAGGAGAAAAAAGAGGACTTTGCCCGCATCTGGACGGCCAAGGAGGCCACCGCCAAGCTCGTGGGCTTGGGGCTTTCTGCCGTGCGGCGCGTGCGTGTGCGCGGCGAGAGGGCTTATCTTGACGGCAAAACATACGATCTGATGACGATCCGCAAGGGAGACCTGACCGTCACCTTTGCCACCGAGGGAGACGAGAATGGAAGAAAAACGCTTTCGGAAGAATGACGAGGGCTTTTCCTGCGCGCATTGCGGATATCGCGTGGTGCCGAATCGCGTGACCAGCCGCGACCATTGCCCGAGATGCCTATACAGCCTGCACGTTGACCGAAACCCCGGTGACCGTGCCAATCCCTGCCGAGGGGTGCTTGTGCCCGTCTCGGCGCTTCCCCATCCGAAAAAGGGCTTTATCATCGTCTATCGCTGTTCCAAATGCGGCGAGACGGTACGCAACAAGGCGTGCCTGACGGGAGACGAGCCCGACGATATGAACGAATTGATTCGACTGACGTCACACCCAATGGAGGTGATATAACGATGCCAAGCGGCAAAAAGACGGCGCGGCGTACCATTAAAAAAACGCCGTCCCAACGCCCGCCCGAGGAGCGGGTGATCCACATCATTATGCCCTATCTGATCGGAGGCTTCGCGCTGTTTTTGGCGCTGTGCTTTCTGTTAGGCAAGGAAAAGCTCGGACTGTTGGGCAATATCAGCGTTTTGTACCAGGGTCTGTTTTCCTTCGGTGCTTACTTTGCGCCGATCCTTTTGTTCCTGCACGCCTTCTTTTATAAGAGGGATCTGATGGCGGGAAGCTATTTATACAAATTTCTGTTTTCCTTTTTCGATCTGGTGTTGATCGGTGCGCTGACTGCCATCGTGCAGGGCGGCGAAATTTCCTTTGGCGCTGTCAATTACGAAAACGGCGTTCAGCTCATCGGCGGCGGTCTTTTCGGTTCGACGCTGGCAAAGCTGTTGCAGGTGAGCGTGGGACTGTTTGCCCCCGTGATCTGCGTGGTGGGCATTGCCGTTTTGACCTCGTTTATGTTCGGAACGACGCCGTCGGAGCTGGTGAGAAACGTTTATTTTTCTCTGTCGGAGCGCTTTTTGGCGGGCAAGGAGGAGCGGCGTGACCGCCGTGCCGAGGACCGTGCGCGCCGTGAGGAGGAAAAGCAAAAGCGCGAGGAGGAGCGGCTTCGCTTGGCCGAGGCGCGCGCCGCCAAAAAATACGAGCTGCGCGACGAGGCAAAGAAGCTGAAAAAGAAGGTCAAGTGCGAAGCGGCGCTCGAATCGGGCGAGAGTGTGACCGAGCCGAGCCGCGAGGATCTGGTGCCCGACGAGGAGGTGCAGATCCGCCTGCAGGAGGAAGAGATTCCTCTGCCCGAGCCGCCGAGCGAGATCGTCCCGCTTTCCGAGATCGACCCCGAGCCTGCACCGAGCTTTGACGAAGAGGTGCAGAACATCTTCGCCACCGCTCCCCGGACACAGCCCATCCTGCCCGAGGAAGGGGATGCGCCGAGCGAGGCCGAGGCAGACCTTCCCTTTGTGGTGGATGAAAAGACAGGCGAAGTGCTCTCCGATGAGCCTGCTCCCGAGGAAGAAGAGCCGGAGGAAAAGCCATACGTATTCCCGCCGCTGTCCCTTTTGAATATGCCATCCTCTCCGCACGCGGCTTCCCGCACGGAGCAGGAGCAGATCGCCAAAAAATTGGTGGAGACCCTTGCCAGCTTCGGTGTGAAAACGACGATCTGCGGCATTTCCAAGGGCCCTGCCGTCACCCGATACGAGCTGCAGCCCCAGCCGGGCGTGCGCGTGAGAAGCATCGTCAATCTGACCGATGACATTGCGCTGGCGCTTGCCTCGGGCGGGGTTCGAATCGAAGCGCCCATCCCCGGCAAGGAGGCCGTCGGCATCGAGGTGCCCAACCGCGAGCGCGATATGGTTCTGGTGCGCGAGCTGATCGACCGTCCCGAATTTTTCGAGGCAAGCTCTCCCCTGCACTGCTGTCTCGGCCGTGACGTGGCGGGCAAGCCCATCTACTGCGATCTTGCCAAAATGCCGCACATTCTCATTGCGGGTGCGACGGGTATGGGTAAATCCGTCTGCTTAAACTCGCTTCTGGTGAGCATTCTCTATCACTCCACGCCCGAGGAGGTACAGCTGATTCTGATCGACCCGAAAAAGGTCGAGATGGCGGTGTATAACCGCATTCCGCACTTGATCGTTCCCGTGGTGAGCGATTCGAAGAAGGCCGCGGGTGCGCTGAATTGGGCCGTGATCGAGATGGAAAAGCGCTTTATCGAAATGGAAGAGGTTGGCGTGCGTGACATCAAGCACTACAACGAGATCACCAAAAACGATCCCGAAAAGCGCCAAATGAGCAACATCGTTATCATCATCGACGAGCTGGCCGATCTGATGATGACCGCGCGTGACGAGGTCGAAACGAGCATTTGCCGTCTGGCGCAGAAGGCGCGCGCCGCGGGAATGCATCTGGTCATCGGTACGCAGAGACCCTCGGTGGACGTCATTACGGGTCTGATTAAATCCAACGTTCCCAGCCGTATCGCCTGCACGGTGGCAAGTCAGGTCGACAGCCGCACCATCATCGACATTCAGGGTGCGGAAAAGCTGATGGGCAAGGGCGATATGCTCTACGCTCCCGTCGGCTCGATGAAGCCGATGCGTGTGCAGGGCTGCTTTGTCGGTGAAAAGGAGATCGAGGCGGTCTGTGACTTCATTCGCTCCCAGCGCGTGGCCGAATACGACGAATCCGTTTCCAATCTCATTGAGAGAGAGGCGGGCAAGGTCGGTGAAAGAAAACGCGGCGGCGCGGTGTTTGAGGAGGTCGTCGAGGAGGGCATCGGTCTGTTTGCCGATAAGGATCCCCTTTTGGAAAAGGCGATCGAGGTTGCCATCAACGAAAAGAAGGTGGCCACTTCCCTTCTGCAGAGACGCTTGTCCGTCGGCTACGCCCGCGCGGCGAAGCTGATTGATTATATGGAAGAAATGAACGTGGTTGGCCCGTTCGCAGGCTCCAAGCCCCGCGAGGTGCTTTGGACGGCGGAGTATTTTGCCGAATATAAGATGCGTGCGCTTGAGGATCATCCCATCGACTAAACCAAACAAAGGAGAACTGTTATGCTCAAGGAACCCTGGAATCATTTGAAAAGCGGTACTGACATCCGCGGTGTGGCGCTCGAGGGCGTCGAGGGACAGCACGTCGATCTGACCGACGAGGTGATCGAAAAGATCGGTGCGGCCTTCGTTTTGTGGCTTGAAGAAAAGGCAGGCAAGAGCGAGCTTACCGTAGCGCTCGGTCGCGACAGCCGTCTGTCCGGACCGCGCATTCTTGCCGTGCTGGAAAAGACGCTCTCCGAGCGCGGCGTTCGCGTTTTGACCTGCGGCTTGGCCTCTACCCCTGCGATGTTTATGACCACCATTGATCTCAAGACCGACGCGGCCATTCAGATCACCGCGTCGCACCACCCCTTCAACCGCAACGGACTGAAATTCTTCCTGCCGTCGGGCGGTCTCGAGGGCGGCGATATTAACCAGATCCTAACCCTCTGTCAGGATCAGCGCTTTGCCGACTTGAAGCAGGGCGGCTCGGTGGAGGAGGTTTCCTATATGGATACCTACGCCGCGCGCTTGAGAAAGCTCATTTCCGACGGCGTCGGCGGCGGCGACAAGCCTCTTGCGGGCTTTGCCGTGACGGTGGATGCCGGCAACGGTGCGGGCGGCTTCTACGTCGAGAAGGTGCTTGAGGTTTTGGGTGCGGATTGCACCGGCTCGGAATTTCTCGAGCCCGACGGCTCCTTCCCCAACCACATCCCCAACCCCGAAAACAAGGTGGCGATGGAATTTGCCTGCAACGCCGTGAAGAGAAGCGGCGCGGATCTGGGCATTATTTTCGATACCGACGTGGACCGCGCGGGCTGTGTGGACTCCACGGGTAAGGAGATCAACCGTAACCGCCTGGTGGCGCTTGCTTCCGTGATCGCTCTGCAGGGCAACGAGGGCGGCGCGATCGTGACCGACTCGATCACTTCTTCGGGGCTGAAGGTCTTTATCGAAGAGACGCTCGGTGCGAAGCATCTTCGCTTCAAGCGTGGCTATAAGAACGTCATCAACAAGGCGATCGAGATGAACCGCGAGGGCATCAACACCCCGCTTGCCATTGAAACGAGCGGTCACGCGGCGCTTCGCGAGAATTATTTCCTCGACGACGGTGCTTACCTTGCCACGCGCATTCTCATCGAGGCGGCCAAGATGAAAAAGCAGGGCCGCGATCTGGTAGAATTGATTGCCGATCTGAAAGAGCCGGTCGAATCCGTTGAGCTTCGCTTTGACATCGTCGAGGCGGATTTCCGCGCGGCGGGTGAGGCGCTTCTGTCCGATCTCGACTCTTACGGCAGAAGGATGGGCTGGCAGGTCGCTGATGACAGCTACGAGGGCGTTCGCATTGCCTTCGGTGAGGGTGAGGGTGACGGTTGGTTCTTGCTTCGCCTTTCCGTGCATGACCCCGTGATGCCGCTCAATCTCGAATCCGACGTGGCGGGCGGCTGCAAGCTCCTTGCGCAGAAGCTCTATGACTTCCTGCGAGATAAGACTTGCCTTTCTCTCGCGCCCTTGGAGGATTATCTGAAATGACCAAGGAGAAGATCGAGCGGATCAACGCGCTGTATCGTAAAAGCAAAAACGAGGGCTTGACCGAAGAGGAAAAGGCCGAGCAGGCGGCGCTTCGCAAGGAATACATCGAGGATTTCCGCCGCAGTACCCTTTCTCAGCTCGAGAAGATTGACATTCGCAATCCCGACGGTTCGATCGAGCCACTCATTAAGCAGTAAGCATTCGTTCTTTTTTGATAAAAACTTGTTCTTTTTTGAAAAAAAGAACCAAAAAACTCGTTTGAGAGAATTTGTTCCTTTTTGAAAAAAGGAACCGAAAAACTTTTAAACAAAATAAAAATAAAATTAGGATAGAGCTTTCTCTGTTGTCCTTAACGGAGAAATTGCCGCCGCGAAAACAACGGCAGAGAACCTGTGTTCTCTGCCGATTTATGTTATAATGGGATTAGCGAAAAGCCTCTCCCCTAGGGAGAGGTGGCGGCGTAGCCGACGGAGAGGGGAAATACCCTAAAGAAACACCCTCTCACCCGCTACCGCGGGAGCTCTCCCAAAGGGAGAGCCTTAGGATGCGTGCAACCATAGGGGTATGGGTTTTGCCCGATGCGTTTGTAATACAAAGGCGAAACCTATTTGTTTTTTGCGGATCAATTTTTT
>JAZRZQ010000129.1:0-8842 GCA_045601445.1 Eubacteriales bacterium
CCTACAAAAAAATATTTTTGCCGTTTTTGCGTATGAATTCGAACTCTTACAAAAATGAAATCCTTGCTGACGCAAGGATGAAATCAGCTAACGCTGATGAAATCTTCGGATTTGCCTCAGATGAAATTAAATCCGCCTCCATCTCCTGCCGAAAGGCAGATTTCATCGCGAAGCGATTTCATCCACCGCAGGTGGATTTCTTCCGCCGGCGGCGGATTTAGTTGCAAAAAGCACCTGCTTGCGCAGGTGCTTTTTGCTGGTGCGGATGACGGGACTTGAACCCACACAGTATTGCTACCACTAGAACCTGAATCTAGCGCGTCTGCCAATTCCGCCACATCCGCATATTGTTCCCTTATTTTGACACGGTAGGGGACCGAGGTGATGCATTCAGCATTGCTCACTCGTTGAATTATATCAAAGGAAATGATAAAAGTCAAGATGATTTTCAGAAAAAAACTGATTTTTCCGCGATTTCTTGACAGTGCCGTTGAAGTGGGGTAAAATAATTCGGAAGCTTTGGAAAGGAGAGAAGCGATGTATCTTTATATATCCTTTGTGATCGGTGCGCTCTTGGCAATTCTGACTTCTTGGTTGTGTCCCGCTACGTTGCCTTGGATCGTGTTTCTGTTTCTTGGCTATGCCGTCGCACTTGTCGCGCTCGGCGTTTGTTTCTTGTTTGTCTGCAGTCTTCCGTATTACCAAAAAACCTTGCCGGAGAGGGACAATCGCTTTTGTCGCGTCTTGGCATATCTTACGATGGATTCCATCCTCGCCCTGTTTCGCTTGCGTTGTAGGGGAATCGGTCTGGACAAAATCCCGCAAGAGCCCTGCATCATCGTTTGCAATCACCTCTCGCGCTTTGACCCGATGGTAAATTTCGTCCTGATGCCGCATCGCAAGCTCGGCTTTGTTTCCAAAAAAGAAAATATGCAGATCCCGATCGTCGGCCCGATCACCTCGCAGATCGGCTTTGTCCCGCTGGATCGTGAGAATCCGCTCCGTGCGATGCGCACCATCCATTCCTGCGCCAAAATGATCTCTCAAAAGGGCTACACGCTCGGCATCTATCCCGAGGGGAAGAGAAGCAAGGACGGCACCTTGCTCGAGTTTAAATCAGGCGCCTTCGTTATGGCAAAAAAAGCGGATTGTCCCATCGCGATCTGCGCGATCAAAGGTACGAATGAATATCGCAAAAATCTTCCTTTTTCCGCAACGCCCGTTACCCTCGAATGCCTCGAAATCCTTTCCCCGCAGCAGGTTCGCGAAAAAAAGCCAGAGGAGCTTGCTCTTTATTGCCGAGAAAGGATCAAACAAGTCCGATAAAAAATCGACGGAAGTTTTCCGTCGATTTTTTTATAGCATATCCGCCATTTTCTTTGCACTTTGATAACGGTCAGCAGGCAGAATCGCCGTGGCCTTGCGAATGATCCGTCCCATCCGTCCCTTGGCGATGGCCTTGGTTGGATGAAGGCCCGTCAGCATCAGATTCAGCATCACGCCCGCGGCATAAATATCGGTTCGTGCATCGCTTTCTCCCACACCGAGCTGCTCGGGCGAGGCAAATCCGGCCGTTCCCATCACGCGGGTATCCCGATCGTTTTGCTTGACTTGCCTTGAAATGTCAAAGTCCGTCAGAACGACACGCCCGTCCTTGGAAAGGATCACGTTTGCGGGCTTCACGTCGCGGTGTGCCAGCCCCCTTTCGTGCAAGACGGAAAGGGCATACAGCACCTTCTTGACGATCTGACGCACCTCAGCTTGTGAATACCTCACGCACTCCATCATCTCCGAGAGGGGAATGCCGTCAACGTATTCGGTCAAAACCGCCATTCCGTCCGAAAGCCGCACCGTATCGTAAACCTCGCAGAGCCCCTCACAGCGAAAGTGACACATCATTTCGTAAACGTGGTCTACCACCGGAAGAAGCCGAAGAATCATTTCTTTTTTTAAGGTCTTGTGGCGTAGTCGCAGCACTTGCCCGCCGTTATGTCGGGAAAGCTCGCTGACAACCTGATACGTGCCGCGAAGCTCGCTTAAGTATTCGGCTCTTGTCATACGCTGTCTCCCTTTTGTTTACTGTTTATGGCTGCCAATAGTATTTTCCCTTTTCCTCAACAATCAGTTTTACCGTGCCGGAAAAGCTTGAGTCTGCGCCCGTTTTCTGAACGTTGCCGACGGTAGCCCCCTCGTGTATGATCAAATTGATTTGATTGTTAGCGTCGATCGTATACCCATCGGGAATGCCCTTAATGGATTCCACTTCAGCGCCCGGCATCACTTCAATCGTTATCTTTGGAGAGTTCGCCGCTTGATACGTTCCGCAAACCGAATTGACCTTCGCTCCTTCTCCGATGACGAGCTTAATATCTAAAGCCATTCGAGAGTTGATCGTGAAGGGTTTCGGCTGCTCATCCTCGGTCTTTTCTAATGAGCCGGGGGTAACGAAGGTATAAACGGGATTGTAATTTGCGGAGATTTCAGCGATATTTCGATAGTCACCGTTCATAAGCGTCAACGTGGGATGAAAGCAAATGGGGTTCTCGGCCGTTGCTCCCAATTCAGTCGCTTTGTTTGCCATAATAGCAGAAGAGACAACAGAATGAAAAGCCCAAACCGTGTCGTCGTTAAAGGTCACGTCATCAAAGGTCAGATTCCCTATGTTGGGAGCTAAAGTAATCGGCCCCATTTCGTATGGTCCTGACGCGGAAAACAATAAGTTTCGAAACGTAATGTTGTAAGCTGAACAGCGGCGGGTGGAAGAGCCCTGCGTGCTTGTTGGCAGAACAAATTCCGCATCGTACGTAGTACCTACTATGTAGATATGGGCGGGAATGGATGTGGAAGAAGCGTAAAGCAGGCGTTGGCCGAGGTAATTTCCGGATTCAAATACAGTGCCTTCAATAAGGATGCCAACGGTATCGCTCTCTTTCAAATTGAGCTTTATGATCGAAGCCATAGCGGAACTAACGGTGTGCTTTGGCGTGAATTCACTTAAACCGTCACTGCTGTCGCTACCGTATTCCGAAACGTAATAAGTGTAGGTGAATTGCTCTTTGCCGCAAAGGTTGCAGTCAGCATCAAGCGTGCCGCTGAAGGCGTGCGGCGCCACGCGCTTCTCGTTACAAACGTTGCAATCGGAATCACAAGCGTTGTCGTAGAGGTGCGTGTGGACCAATTTCGTCAGTACTCCCGTTTGAGAGGGGGAGGGTGACGTCATTTGGTTGGTCGGCGGGGTCACCTGCGTTTGCGGAGGGGTCACCTGCGTTTGCGGAGGCGTGGCTACAGCTTCTTCCGTCACCGTCAAGGTTTGTTGCGTTTCCTGCGTTTCGGCTGTTCGGGTCCATCGGCTTGGCGGAAGCTCTGCGGGGTTTTCCTGTGTTTTTCCGGGCAAAGGATTAAGGCCGGAAAAAACGAGGAGCGCGCTCAATAGTGCGCATACCACAAAAGCAGAAAGAAAAGCCAAGCATTTCGGACGGAACAAAAAGAATCTCTCGGTAGGAAGAAGAATCGTTTCTTTTTCTGCAAGCGACTTCATGCAGTGAACGCAAAAACGCGCTTCCTCTGCAATCTTCTCTTGACAAAAAGGACAGTTCTTCATATTTACCCCAAGGTTTCTTCTCCGTAATCAAACAAAATCTCGTTGATCTGTGATACCGACATTTTTTTGCAAAGGCCGTAGGCTACGATACTGTCAAACTTTTTCTTGACGTAAAGAGGAGGATAGCCCGCCTGCTTCAGCAGGACTTGCACCTCTTCTGCCGTCAGCTTCATCGCAACCGCAAGGCACAAAAGCTTCTTTCTCTCGGGTAAGCGCTTGCCCGAGAAGATCTGGTAAGCATATACCTCGGACAGCTCCGATTCTCGGATCAGGGCAGCCTTGGAGAGCTTTTTCTCCTTCATCAGCCGATCCAGCAACTCCGAGAGAGAAGAGGAGATCAGATCATCCTTATGGTCAACGTAAAAGCTTTTGAAATCGTCGGTCAGGTGCAATTCCTTCAAAAGCTCCGATGTATCCTTTTTTAAAACTGCGTCACTCATATTCAAGACTAACCTCGTAAGATGTGTATTTCCATTTCATCATAGCACATATTTCAACATTTTTCAACTATGCTCTCTGCATAGTTTTTTTCATCCAAAATCACATAGCAAAAATTCTTGCCAAGCTCTTTTTCTTCTCGCCGTCCTTTTTCGTATTTTTTTGTTGCGATTCTTGCAAAGCGGAAAAAAAGGTGATATAATACAACTTATTGAATTCGATTTTTCCCGAAAGATAAGGATTTACTGTTATGGAAAAAGAAATGATTCGCAACATTGCCATCATCGCTCACGTTGACCACGGAAAAACCACGCTGGTCGACGCGATGCTCAAGCAGACGGGAACCTTCCGCGCCAATGAGCAGGTGGAAGAGCGCGTGATGGACTCCAACGATCTCGAGAAAGAGCGCGGCATCACCATTCTTGCCAAAAATACCTCGCTGTTTTATAACGGCATCAAGATCAACATCGTCGACACCCCCGGTCACGCCGACTTCGGTGGGGAAGTGGAACGGAGTCTTTCGATGGTCGACGGCGTCGTCCTTCTGGTCGATGCCTACGAGGGCTGTATGCCTCAGACCCGTACGGTGCTGAAAAAAGCGCTCGCACTCGGGCTTGTGCCGATCGTCGTGGTCAATAAGATCGACCGTCCGATGGCGCGTCCCAAGGAAGTGACCGACGAAATGTACGATCTGCTCATCGACCTCGGCGCCACCGAGGAGCAGCTCGATCTTCCCATCATCTACGCCTCCGGCAGAGACGGGTGGGCCACCACCGACTACGCAGTCAAGACCGAGGATCTCAAGTGCCTTTTCGACGTGATCGTCGAAGCCATTCCTTGCCCGCAGGTCGAGGCGGACGCACCGTTTCAGATGATGGTCTCCAATATCGACTTCAACGATTACACGGGCCGTATGGCCGTCGGTAAGATCCTGCGCGGCGGCATTAACGAAAAAAGTCCCGTCTCCATCGTCCGTCGCGACGGAAGCGTTCAAAAGAGCAAGATCGTCGGCATCTACACCTTCGACAAGCTCAAAAAGACCGCCGCTACCTTTGCCGAAGCAGGCGACATCGTCTGCCTGACGGGTATTGCCGATATCGAAATCGGGGACACGATCTGCGATCCCGAGTATCCCGAGGGGCTTCCGTTCGTCGAGATCGAGGATCCCGTCCTTTCGATGTTCTTCTCCGTCAGCACCTCTCCCTTTGCAGGGCAGGATGGCACCTACGTGACCAGCCGTCACATCCG
Source organism: Eubacteriales bacterium (assembly GCA_045601445.1). Lineage (GTDB taxonomy): Bacteria > Bacillota > Clostridia > Oscillospirales > SIG627 > RGIG5579. The sequence goes on from JAZRZQ010000129.1 coordinate 5,288, forward strand.
CGAACGTCTGTATCGCGAATTGGAGTCCAACATCTCCCTTCGCGTCGAGGATACCGATACTACCGATACCCTCAAGGTTTCGGGAAGAGGAGAGCTCCATCTTTCCGTTCTGATTGAAAATATGCGCCGTCAGGGATATGAATTTCAGGTCTCGCGTCCCACCGTTATCACAAAAACGATCGACGGCGTTCTCTGCGAGCCGTACGAGAATCTCTATATTGACTGTCCCGATGAATTCTGCGGTACTGTCATCGACCTGATCTCCCGCCGCAAGGGAGAGCTTCTTCAGATGACTCCCACCACCGCCGGCTACACCCGTCTGGAGTTTTCCATCACAAGCCGCGGTATGATCGGTTGCCGTGCCGAGCTGTTGACCGCCGCCAAGGGCAATGCTGTGGTCAACACCGAGCTTGACGGCTACCACCCGATGAAATCCGGCTTGACCGCCCGTTCCCGCGGCTCTCTGATCGCCTGGGAGGACGGTATTTCGACTTCTTACGGTATGTATAATGCACAAGACCGCGGAACGATGTTCATCGACGTTCAGACCAACGTCTACGAAGGAATGATCGTTGGCGAGTCCAACGATTCCAAGGATCTGGTTGTTAACGTCTGCAAGAAGAAGCACCTGACTGCCATTCGCTCCACCGGTGCAGACGAGGCGCTTCGCATCACGCCGCCGCGTCAGATGAGCTTGGAAAAATGTATGGAATTTATTGCCGACGACGAGCTGCTTGAGGTCACCCCGAAAACGCTGCGTCTTCGCAAGAAGATTTTGAACACCGAACAGAGAGCAAAGCTTAAGGCAAAGGAAAAGCTCGGATCCTGACCGATAAGGAGTAAGTATGAACATTCTTCATTTGAAATATGCCGTCGAGGTGGAACGCACCCGCTCCATCACCGGTGCCGCGGCCAATCTCTTTATGAGTCAGCCCAACCTCTCCCGCGCCATCAAAGAGCTTGAGGAGAATCTCGGCATCACCGTATTCAAGCGCACCTCAAAGGGCATCGTTACCACCACCGAGGGCGACGAGTTTTTGATGCAGGCAAAAAACATCCTTCGTCAGATCGATGAAATGGAGGAGAAATATAAGCGCGACGTCATCGAGCGTCAGAGCTTTAATATTTCTACCCCCCGCGCCTGCTACATTACCCGTGCGTTTACCAGACTTGTCAATTCGCTCGATCCCGAACGCGAGATCGACATCAACTACAAAGAGACGAATTCCCAGCGCGCCATCACCAACATCCTGCAGAACAATTACAACCTCGGCATCATTCGCTATCAAACGGGCTTTGAATCTTATTTTCTCAAGATGATGGAGGAAAAGGATCTGCGCCACGAGCAGATCTGGGAATTTGAATACGTTGCCTTGATGGACCGCTCCCACCCCCTTGCGCAAAAGGAAGAGATCACCAAGGAGGATTTTAAGAACTGTATTGAGATCGTCCACGGTGACCCGTACGTTCCGTCTCTGCAGATCGCCTATGTTCGCAAGGCGGAGTTTTCCGATCTGACCGATAAAAAGATCTGCATCTACGAGCGCGGTACGCAGTACGACCTTCTCAACGAGGTGCCCTCTACCTTTATGTGGGTCTCACCTCTTCCGCAGGAGATCCTTGACCGCCACAACGTCGTGCAGAAGCGTTGTCCCGGCATCAGCCACAAGTATAAGGACGTTTTGATCTACCACAACGGTTATCGCCTTTCCTCGATCGACCAGCGCTTTATTGAGGAGCTTGACCGTGCTAAGCAAGAGGCTACGACGGCCCTTTTCTCGAAAAACAATCAATAAAAAAGTGAAGGAATCGAGAGATTCCTTCACTTTTTTATCTGCTGTTAGAACGAAACGCCGTTTTTCTTCAACAGCGCTCGCGCGGAGACGACCGAGTCGATGCCTTCCTTGTTCTTAATGGGGGCAAATTCCTTTTCGCGCTCCACCTCAAAGGGTAAGCAGGTCAGCATATCACGCACCGTATCGGTGGCAAGATATTCAAATTTGTAGCCGTTTTCCTTTTCGGGCTTGATGGTGTTTCCTTGCTCGTCAATGTAGGGGATCTTTTTCTCCACAATGTGCAGCGGCATACTGGAATTGACGATCTCGTACATCCTGTCCAGACTGAACAAATAGTTCAAAATTACACCGAAGCGGTATTTGAGCTTTCCGTTTTCATCCAGCTCCGAGGCAAGCGTATCTCCCATTTCGTAATACTCCACGATGGTGGGGAGATCGTCCTTGAGGCAAAGCGCGCCGACCTTTTCACCGGGGGCGTTCTTGGAAACGACCTTAGCACCGCAGTTGACCTTGGCCTGAATGGTTGCTCCGACGAATACGGGATCGCAGATGCGTTGCAATACGTTATCCACGGAAAATACGTTGATCCATTCCACGCCCGATTCCTTCAGAACGCGATCGAGCCCTGATTTGACAAGAGATTTGAACCAACCGCCGTTCCCGTTGGGGGAAAGAGAAACACGTCCCTTTTCCTCGAGATAGATCTTTCCGTCAAAGTCACAGCTCGGCGCCATATCCTGACGGAAAAACATCACTTTCTCTTCGGGGAATCCGAAGTAATCGTGTTCTTTGAGAAATGCTCGGGTTGCTTCGTCGTTCTTGTCCGAGGTCATAATGACAAGAGGGAAGTGACATCCTGCCTTTTCGCATACGTCGAGCATGTTGTTGATCTGTGCCTGAAAAATATAAAAATCTTTTTTTACGCCCAAATTGTAAGTACCCTTCGGGCCGTCAAAGCCGAGTCGGGTGCCTTGCCCGCCGCCGAGCATCAGCGCGGCAACCTTGCCTTGGCGGATTGCTTCCAGACCGATTTTTTCAAAGGCATCCTTATTTTTTTTGATCTGTTCGATCTCTAAAGCTCCGAGCGGAGAGAGCTTTCCCTCGCCTTCTGCATCAAGCTGTGCTTCGTTTTTCTTCTTAAGAGCATCCAAAAGGGAAAAATCAATTTCGTTGATCTGACGAATGAAAGCGTCTTTCTCATCATCGGTCAGGTCGAAAAAGAACCGAAGCAGATGCTCTTGCCCTAATTCCTTCAAGTGGTCAAAATTCTTCATAGCGCCGACGCTCCTTCTTAGTTTTTTCTTCTTTCAGTTTATCATCAAATCCATCTTCTGTCAAATACTTCTTTACTCAATTGTAAGAGAAAAAGAATTCTCTTTTTTCTATTGCAATTCCTTTGACGTTCGGGTATAATGTGTGTAGTTGCTTGTCCCGTATTGGAGTGATAAGGAGTGTATATGAAAAAATATTGCCCGCCGAGTATTCAGATTATTCGCTTTGAGACAACGGATGTTCTGAACGGAAGCGATGATCCGTTTATTTCCCCGATCATTCCGTTCTCATTGCCCAAAATTACACTGGATGAAACAAAATAAAGCCTCGAAAAAGGAGTATGAAATGCTTAAAATCTGCAAAGTACGCGCCGACCACGTAATCGATTATGCCGCCGAAGAAATGAAGAAGTATCTTCGGATGATGATGCCCGAAGCGGGCGACGTTGAGATCTGCTACGATCCCGAAGCTGTGGACGGCTTTCGGC
>JAZRZQ010000130.1:0-7609 GCA_045601445.1 Eubacteriales bacterium
CAAGCTCCTCAATGGTCATCTCAAGGACCTTTTCCTTAACCACTTCGTCGCGGTCCTTCATAATTTCGGTCTTTTTCGCTTCATCAGAAAGATCAATGAAGAGATTCAGATGTTCGTTGAGGATCTTGGCGGCGAGCGAAATGGATTCCTTCGCGGTAATGGTACCGTCGGTTTCCACCTCGAGCGTCAGCTTGTCAAATTCCATACGGTCGCCGACACGGGCATTATCCACCTTGAAGTTGACCTTCTTGGCGGGAGAAAAGATCGAGTCGGTGTAGATCGTGCCGATGGAAGGAGTGCCTTGCGCCTTGTTGCGCTCGGCGGAAACGTAGCCTCTTCCGACCTCAAAGGTCAACTCCATATACAGCTTTGCGCCCTGTGCTACGGTGCAAATGTGCAGATCGGGATTGAGGATTTCAATGTCAGAATCTGCCTTGATATCTGCGGCCGTAACATCGCAATCGCCATGTACGTCAATCACACAAACCTTAGGCTGGTTGGTGAAAAGCTTTGCGCGGATGCTCTTAATATTCAAGATGATTTCGGGTACATCTTCCTTGACGCCGGGGATCGTGGAGATCTCGTGCAGAACGCCGTCGATCTTGACACTGGTCACCGCAACGCCGGGAAGTGAACTGATCAGAACGCGGCGAAGAGAGTTACCGAGCGTAATGCCGAAGCCACGCTCCAGAGGTTCAACCTCGAATACACCGCGGGAACCGTCTTCCGACTGGTCAACAGTCGCAATACCCGGTCTTTCGATTTCTATCATGAAATAACCTCCTTAAAAAATTTAGGGATTATTTGGAGTAAAGTTCGACAATGAGCTGTTCGTCAATTTCAAAGTCAATGTCCTCGCGTGCAGGCATTGCAATGATCTTGCCCTTTCCATTCTCTTTATCCACTTCGATCCACTTCGGGATGATCTTTCCTTCGCACTTTTCAATGAGGGTCTTGATCTTCGGACGGTCCTTCTTGGAGTCCTTAACGGCGATTTCATCGCCAACCTTCAAAAGCATCGAGGGAATGTTTGCATTTCTGCCGTTCACGGTGAAGTGTCCGTGGCGGACGAGCTGACGAGCCTCGCGACGGCTCTCGGCAAGTCCCATTCTGAATACGACATTGTCGAATCTGCGCTCGATCATGATCAAAAGGTTCACACCGGACATACCTTCCTGTGCGTCTGCCTTTTTGTAGTAATTTCTGAACTGGGTCTCCAGAATGCCGTAGTAACGACGGGTCTTCTGCTTCTCACGGAGCTGAAGTCCGTATTCCTTCATCATTCTGGCACGAGCGGTACCGTGCTGTCCGGGAACGGTGCCACGTCTGGTGATGGGGCACTTATCGGAGAAGCATCTCTCGCCCTTCAAAAACATTTTTACGCCTTCTCTGCGGCACTGTCTGCACGCAGGGCCAGTATATTTTGCCATGGTATCTCTCTCCTTTCTCGATTATACACGTCTTCTCTTGGGAGGACGGCAGCCGTTGTGGGGGATGGGAGTCACGTCCTTGATCAGCGTGATCTCAAGACCTGCGGTCTGAAGTGCGCGGATCGCGGATTCTCTTCCCTGTCCGGGGCCCTTCACGAAAACCTCAACGGTCTTCAAGCCCTGATCCACAGCCAGCTTAGCAGCGGTTTCTGCTGCCATCTGGGCGGCAAAGGGAGTGGATTTCTTCGAGCCCTTGAAGCCGAGTTCGCCGGCGGAAGCCCAAGAAATCGCATTGCCATTCACATCGGTAAGAGTGATGATGGTGTTGTTGTAGGTAGAACGGATATGAGCAGCGCCCTTTTCGATATTCTTCTTTTCGCGGCGCTTCTTCGTAGTTCTTTTGGATTTCGTAACTGCAGCCATGTTTCGACTTCTCCTTTACTTCTTCTTGTTCGCAATGGTCTTCGCAGGACCTTTTCTGGTTCTGGCGTTGGTCTTGGTTCTCTGACCTCTGACCGGGAGTCCTTTGCGATGGCGAATACCGCGATAGCATCCGATGTCCTTCATTCTCTTGATGTCATACGCAATGTTTCTGCGAAGGTCACCTTCTACCGTGTATTCGTTTTCCAGAATCTCACGAAGCTTCGCGAGATCGTCGTCAGTCAGATCCTTTACTCTGGTGTCGGGATTGATGCCGGTCTTTTCGAGGATCTTCTTGGAAGATGTAAGACCGATGCCGAAGATATAGGTCAGACCGATTTCGACTCTTTTCTCTCTGGGAAGGTCTACACCTGCTAAACGTGCCATACTGTTTTTCCTCCTCTTGATTAACCTTGCTTTTGTTTATGCTTGGGGTTTTCGCAGATCACCATAACTTTGCCTTTTCTCTTGATGACCTTGCACTTTTCGCATATTTTCTTGACGGAAGGCTTAACTTTCATTTGATTTCCTCCATACTTGGTTTTAAATTACAGACGTCTGATGATTCTTCCCCTGGTGGGATCGTAAATGCTGACTTCGACCAGCACCTTATCCCCGGGGATGATTCTGATATAGTGTTGCTGCATCTTACCCGAAATGTAAGCCAGAATCACCATATCGTTGGGAAGCTTTACTTTGCTGGTGGCGTTCGGAAGCGTCTCAATGACGGTTCCCTGAAACTCCATCACATCGTCTTTTGCCAAATCAATCACTCCTTACTTGGCAATTCATTACAGTTCGGTTAAAATTTTTGCGCCGTCTGCCGTAACGGCAACGGTATTTTCATAATGGGCGGAAAGTGAGCCGTCCAAGGTTTTGACGGTCCATCCATCGGAAAGCTGACGGATCTCTTTTTTTCCGAGATTGATCATCGGCTCAATGGCCAAGGTCATTCCCGCATAGAGACGCGGTCCTCTTCCCGCTGTCCCGAAATTTGGTACATCGGGTGCTTCGTGCAGATCCTGTCCGACGCCGTGACCGACGAATTCGCGAACAACGGAAAAGCCTGCGGCCTCCGCCGTTCTTTGAACAGCCGCTGAAATGTCGCCCACGCGGCATTGGGGTACGATCGCTTCCAGTCCAGCATAAAAACTTTGGCGCGTGACCTCAATGAGCCGTTCTGCTTCGGGTGTGATCTTCCCGCAAGGAAAGGTTCTCGCGCAATCACCGTGAAAGCCGTTGTAGTAAGCTCCCACGTCGATGGATACGATGTCGCCCTCCTTGAGCATCCTTTTGCCCGGGATTCCGTGGATCACCTCATCATTGACGCTGATACAGGAACTCTTGGGAAAGCCGCCGTAACCGAGAAAAGAGGGCGTAGCGCCGTGCTTTTCGATGAAACGGCGGATCCGTGCATCGATCTCCTGCAGCTCTACACCGGGGGCGATCAAGGACGCTCCCTCGTAAAGCGCTGCGACGGTGATCTTGCAGCTTTCCTGCATGGCTGCAAGCTGCACGGCATTCTTCAGGCGGATCATTTGCCGAGGACCTCTAAGATTTGCGCGGTGATCGCCTCCGGAGAGAGCGTACCGTCGACCTCGACGATCAGATCCTTATAATATTCTTCCAGAGGCTCGGTTTGAGCGTGGTAGACCTGTAAGCGCTGAAGAACGGTTTCGGGTTTATCGTCCTCTCGGATGGTCAGCGGCACCTTACAGGTGTCACAGACGCCTTCCACGAGAGGCTTGTTGTAACGGACGTGATAGGTCTTCTGGCAGGTGGGACAGAATCTTCTGCCGCTCATACGCTGAACGATATCGTCATCCGAAACGTGAATATTCACGACGCGGTCAATGGTAAGACCTGCTTCGTCGAGAAATTTTGCCTGTTCGATTGTGCGAGGAAAACCATCAAGAATGTAACCGTTTACACAGTCGGGCTTTGCCAGACGCTCCTTGACAAGAGCGTTGACCAAATGGTCGGGAACGAGCTTTCCCTGAGCGGTATAGCTCTGAAATTCAAGGCCGAGCGGCGTGCCCGTTTTGATGGCCTCTCTGATAATGTCGCCGGTTGAGATCGCCGGAATCGCAAGGGCGGCGCTGACAAGCGCTGCCTGCGTTCCTTTTCCGGCACCGGGAGCTCCGAGAAAAATAAGTTTCATCATAGTTTGTGAATTATCCAAGGAATCCCTTATAGTGACGCATGGTGATTTGCGATTCGAGGTCGCGAACGGTTTCCAGCACGACGCCGACAACGATCAGCATCGAGGTTCCGCCGAAGGAGACACTACCGAGATCGACACCGCCGAAAAGACCGGAGATGATGTTGACGATCATCGGAAGGACTGCGATGGCAGCCAGGAAGAAGGCACCGATGAGGGTGATCTTCTTGAGCGAAGCGGAAATGAAATCGCTCGTGGGCTTGCCGGGACGGACACCGGGGATCGAACCGCCGTTTTTCTTCAGGTTGTTGGCAACCTCTACGGGGTTGAAGGAAATGGTCAGATAGAAGTACGAGAACGCAATAATCAGAAGCAATTCGATCAACACGTAGATGATGTTGGTGGTGCTGAACAGATTCAGAAAACCTGCCCAAAAGCTGCCCTCTGCAGGATCGGGGAAGAACATGGCGATGGTAGCGGGGAGCATCAGAATGCTGGAAGCAAAGATGATCGGCATAACACCGGACATATTCAATTTGATCGGCAGATGGGTGCTTTGACCGCCGTACATTTTACGGCCGACCACGCGCTTGGCATACTGCACCTGGATCTTACGCTCGGATTCGGTCATAAAGACGACGAATGCGACGATGAGGATCGCGATGACGATGAAAAGTGCGTAGACGAGAACCGCAGACGTGATGGCCTTAAAGCTAAAGCCGTTGGTCACTTCGAGCTTGTCAACAAAGCCTTTTACCATGGTGGGCAATGATGCAATGATGTTGGCAAAAAGGATCATGGAGATACCGTTTCCAATGCCGTGATCATTGATTTTTTCAGCCAGCCACATAATAAGAGCTGCGCCTGCACAGTGACAGGAGATGATCACGATGGCGGCGAACAGACCGGGCTCGATGACGGCGTCCACGGCAGAGCTGGACAGAGTCACATAGTAACCGTAGGAAGTCATCAGCGCGATCAGAACCGTTGTCACACGCGTGATCTGAGTCAATTTTTTCTTTCCCTCTTCGCCCTGCTTGGAAAGTCTTTCCAGGTAAGGGATGGCAATCGTCAAAAGCTGGATGACGATCGAAGAGGTGATGTAAGGCGAAACAGAAAGTGCAAACAAAGTTGCTTGGGCGAACGCACTACCGGAGAGGATGTTGAAATACTGCAGCATCGTACCGGAAGACTCAGTTGCGAACCAATCGCCGATTGCTTCCGGATTAATAAAGGGAACGGGAAGCACGCAACCGATTCGGTAGAGAACGATAATCGCAAGCGTAAACAGCAGTTTTTTGCGGAGATCGGGAAGTTTCCAAGCGTTAGCGAATACTTTCAGCACTTCAGATCACCTCAACCGTTCCGCCGGCTGCCTCGATCTTAGCCTTCGCTGCATCGGAAACCTTGTGCGCCTTTACGGTGAGCTTTTTGGTCAGATTGCCGTTTCCGAGAACCTTAAGGCCGTCGAGCGGCTTAGAAATGATGTTGGCTTCCACGAGAGAGACCAGATCCACGTTTGCGCCATCCTCAAAGAATTTCTCCAGAACGGAGAGATTCACGATCGCGTACTGAGTAGCAAATCTGTCGTTGTTGAAACCTCTCTTGGGAAGTCTTCTGTATGCGGGCATCTGTCCGCCTTCGAAACCGATACGAACGCCGCCGCCGGAACGAGCCTGCTGGCCTTTATGTCCGCGACCGCCCGTCTTACCGTTTCCGGAGCCGGGGCCTCTACCCTTGCGCCATGCCTTCTTGGTGGGCGTGGCGGGGGCCAATTCATGAAGCTTCATTAGTTGTTCCTCCTATTTTCTCAGGCGTTCTCGACGCGAACCATGTGTTTGATCACTTCGATCTTGCCCTTGGTAGCTGCGTTGTCTTCCTGAACGGTGGTATCACCGATCTTCTTCAGTCCGAGGGAAGCAGCAGTCTTTTTCTGTTTTTCGAGGCGGCCGATGAGGCTTTTCTCGAGAGTGATTTTAAGAGCCATTGTTTCTCCTCCTGATTAGTTCAGAATTTCTTCGGGAGTCTTGCCGCGCATAGCCGCAACCTGCTGAGCAGAGCGAAGAGCGCGAAGTCCTTCGAAGGTAGCCTTGACAACGTTACCGGGGTTGTTGGAGCCGAGGCACTTGGTACGGATGTCCGTAATGCCTGCCAACTGAAGAACACTTCTTACCTTACCGCCGGCAATAATACCGGTACCCTTGGGAGCGGGCTTGAGAAGAACGCGGCCTGCGCCGAATTCACCGATGATCTCGTGAGGAATCGTCGTTCCTTTGAGGGAAACTTCGATCATATTTTTCTTTGCGTCTTCCACGCCCTTGCGGACTGCTTCGGGACGCTCGGAAGCCTTTCCGAGACCAAAGCCGACATGGCCCTGACCGTCGCCGACAACGACCAGCGCAGAGAACTTGCGAACACGGCCGCCCTTTACGGTTTTGGAAACGCTTTTGGTGTAAACAACGTCTTCTCTCAGATCGAGAGTAGCCGCATCAATTTTAATTGCCATATCATTTCCCCCTTTAGAATTTTAATCCGGCTTCGCGGGCGCCTTCGGCGAGAGCAGCAACTCTGCCGTGGAAGATGTAACCGCCACGGTCGAACACCACTTCGGTGATGCCCTGATCCATTGCAGCCTTTGCAACAGCCTGACCTACGAGCTTTGCGGCCTCAATGTTGCCGCCGTACTGATTGAATTCCTTGTCAAGGGAGGAAGCGGAGGCAAGAGTCTTGCCGTTTTCATCATCGATCACCTGAGCATAAATGTTTTGCAGGGATCTGAAAACACAGAGTCTGGGCTTCTGAGCCGTTCCGAAGATCTTACCACGGACTCTTTTATGTCTGCGAATACGCTTTTTATTCGTATCAATGCGAGAAACCATTTATTTCCACTCCTTTCCTTATTTGCCGGCCTTACCGGACTTGCGGCGAATACGCTCGCCAACGTACTTGATGCCCTTGCCCAGATAGGGTTCGGGAGGTCTCTTTCCTCTGACCTCGGAAGCGATCTGGCCGACCTTCTGCTTGTCAATGCCGCACACGGTGACGTGGTTTGCATCGGGCACTTCAAAGGTAATGCCGTCGCCTTCGGTCATAACGACGTCGTGAGAGTAACCGAGGTTCATAACGATCTGGTTGCCCTTCTTGGTGACACGGTAGCCGCCTTCGCTGATCTCCAGCTCCTTCTTGTAGCCGACGGTAACACCCTCTACCATATTGGCAACGAGCGTGCGGGTCAGTCCGTGAAGGCTCTTGGCAGTCTTTTCGTCGTTGGGACGCTTAACGTTGATCTCGGCAGCGCCGATTTCAATCTGCATCATGGGGTGAAATTCTTTGGTCAGGGTACCCTTGGGGCCCTGAACGGTGAGGGTGTTTCCGTTTGCGGAAACCTTTACGCCTGCGGGAATCGCAATCGGCTTCAATCCAATTCTTGACATATCTTTACCCCTCCCTTACCAAATGAAAGCGAGCACTTCGCCGCCAACATTTGCCTTTCTTGCTGCGCGGTCGGTCATAATGCCCTTCGAGGTAGAAACGATGGCAACGCCGAGACCGTGCATAACCTGAGGGATCTCCTCGCAGCTTGCGTAGATACGAAGAC
>JAZRZQ010000131.1:0-11921 GCA_045601445.1 Eubacteriales bacterium
AAAATGATGTTGTCTTCCTAAGACCGCTTGGCCTCCGACTTGACCGCGACGAAGTGGTTAAGGAAAAGGTCCTTGAGATGACCATTGAGGAGCTTGATATGTCGGTTCGCGCTTTCAACTGCTTGAAGCGCGCCGGTATCAACACCGTGGAAGATCTGATCAACCGCACCGAGGAGGACATGATTAAGGTTCGCAACCTCGGTAAGAAATCATTGGAAGAAGTCATTCAAAAGCTCCAATCCTTGGGCTTCTCGCTCAAGAAGGAAGACGAATGATCGTATCCGAAAAATATCAGGAGGAAAACTGAAATGCCCGCAAGAAAACTTGGCAGAAAGACGGATCACAGACTTTCTATGCTCCGCGGTCAGGTAACCTTCCTGCTTGAAAAAGGCAGATTGGAAACTACTGCAACCCGTGCAAAGGAAGTTCAGAGTCTTGCTGAAAAAATGATTACCCTTGGTAAGAAGAACACGCTCGCTTCTCGCAGACAGGCCCTTTCCTTTATTACCAAAGAGGACGTTGTCAAGAAGCTGTTTGATGAAATCGCTCCCGCTTTTGCTGAAAGAGCCGGCGGTTACACCAGAGTTCTTCTGACCGGTCCCCGCCGCGGTGATGCCGCTGAAATGGCTATCATCGAGCTGGTAGAAGAGGACAAGAAGGAAGAAAAAAAGCCCGCTAAGAAGGCTACCAAGAAAGCTCCCGCCAAGAAGGCTGCCCCCAAGGCAGAGGAAAAGGTGGAGGAAGCTCCCGCTGAGGAAGCTCCGGCCGAAGAAGCTCCCGCTGAGGAAGCAAAGGCTGAATAACAAGGCACCAAGACTCCACCGACAGGTGGAGTCTTTCCTTTGTAAAAAAATGAAAAATTCAGCATTTTTCTATTGAAAACAGAGCAAAAATATGCTATGATGAGTAAAAATGCGAACAAAACAAGAAAGGGATCTGTTATGAACAAGAAGTCTGTAAAAGATGTGGAAATTCGCGGCAAGAGAGTCTTTGTCCGTTGCGATTTCAACGTGCCGATGAAAGACGGCGTCATCACCAGTGATAAGAGAATTACCGCTGCCATCCCCACCATTCAGTATTTGCTGGAGAACGGTGCGAAGGTTATTCTGGCTTCCCACATGGGTAAGCCCCACAACATTTTCACCGAGGGCTTCGGCTTAACCAAGAAGGAAAAGAAGGCAGTTGAAAAGCTCCCCGAGGATCAGAAGGCTGCCGAAACCGCAAAGTATCTTGCCAAGGCCGCTGACGATCAGAAAAAGCTCACTCTTAAGCCCGTCGCCGACCGTCTGAACGAGCTGCTCGGAAACAAGGTCACCTTTGCGACCGACATCATCGGTGACGATGCCAAGGCCAAGGTTGCCGCTCTGAAGGAAGGCGAAGCCGTTCTCCTGGAGAACATCCGCTTTGACGCCAGAGAAGAGAAGAACGGTGCGGATTTTGCCGCCGCGCTCGCTTCTATGGCCGATCTCTTCGTCAATGATGCATTCGGTACTGCTCACCGCGCACACGCCTCTACCGAGGGTATCACCCATTACATTCCCGCCGTTTGCGGCTTTTTGATCGACAAGGAAATCACCTTTATGGGCGGCGCTCTCGAGAAGCCCGAGCATCCCTTCGTGGCGATCCTCGGCGGTGCCAAGGTTTCCGATAAGATCGGCGTTATCACCAACCTCATCGACAAGGTCGACACCATCATCATCGGCGGTGCGATGGCCTATACCTTCCTGAAGGCGCAGGGCGGAGCGATCGGCACCAGCCTTTGCGAGGACGATAAGATGGATCTTGCGCTCTCTCTGGTTGCCAAGGCAGAGGAGAAGGGCGTGAAGTTCCTGCTCCCTGTGGACAATAAGTGCGCGGCCGCTTTCGACAACGATGCTGAAAGCCTCATCTGCTCCTCCAAGGAAGTTCCCGACGGGTTTATGGGTATGGATATCGGTCCTAAGACCATCGAGCTGTACGCCGAGGCCGTTGAGGACGCCAAGACCGTGATCTGGAACGGCCCGATGGGTGTTTCCGAATTTGAAAACTACGCAGCAGGTACCCGTGCCGTTGCAGAAGCCGTTGCCAAGAGCGACGCGATCTCCATCGTCGGCGGTGGTGACTCCACGGCCGCGATCGAAAAGCTTGGCTTTGCTGACCGCATTACCCACATTTCCACCGGTGGCGGCGCCAGCCTTGAATTCCTCGAAGGAAAAGAACTCCCCGGCATCGCTTGCCTGGAAAACAAATAAGGAGACCGATATGAGAAAGACGATTATTGCCGGTAACTGGAAAATGAATAAGACCCCTTCCGAGGCCGCGGAGCTTGCCGCCGCCATCGCCGAGATCGAAAAGGCGAGCTGCGAGGTTGTCATTTGCCCTCCCTTTGTGGATCTCTTCTTTGCCAAGAAGGCCATTGAGGGCTCTCAGGTCAAGCTCGGTGCGCAGAACTGTCACTGGAAGGAGTCCGGTGCGTTCACCGGTGAAATCAGCGCCGATATGCTCATCGAAGCAGGCTGTGATTACGTTATCATCGGCCACTCCGAGAGAAGACAGTATTTCGGCGAAACCGACGAAACGGTCAACCTCCGCACCAAGGCCGCGCTGGCCAAAGGCTTGAAGACCATTGTTTGCGTCGGCGAAACCAAGGAAGAGAGAGAAGGCGGCGTGACTGAGTCGGTCATCGAGCGCCAGATCCGTCTCGGCCTTGCCGATCTGACGGTCGAAGAAATGGCAAACGTTGTGATCGCCTATGAGCCTGTTTGGGCCATCGGTACCGGTCTGACCGCTACCAACGAGCAGGCCGAAGAGGTTTGCAAGTTCATCCGCGGACTCATTGCCGAGCTGTTCGGCGAAAAGACCGCAGAGGAAACCACCATTCAGTACGGCGGCTCGATGAACGCAGGCAACTGCGCTGAGCTGCTCGCAATGCCCAATATTGACGGCGGCCTGATCGGCGGCGCGGCACTCAAGCCCGCTGACTTTGCCGTTATCGTAGCTGCAGGCAGCAAGAACTAATCCATTCAAAGAAAAAGCGGCAGACGTTCTGCCGCTTTTTCTCAACAGGAGAGAGTATGGCAAAAAGCAAATTTGACGAAGAAGGACTTGACGGCTACGATTGGTACGAGGGTCAGCCCAAGTGGCCGCTTTCTCGGATTTTGAAGGTCGTTCTGTGTTCGATCAGCGTCTTCGTTTGGATTTTGTTGCTTCTTCGCTTGTTTATGGGCAGCAATCGGGAATTTGAGAAAAATCTCGTGCTTCTCAACGCTCGCGCAGAAGAGATTTACCCGAATCAGATCAGCGAGGTTTTGCGGATCAATTCCGAGACCGATGATGAAAGCACTTCCGTGATGATCCGCAATACGCTCTATTTGCAGGCTGTTGACAATCTGCAATGTACCGTGCGCGTCAATACGCGAAATCTCCCACCGTCATCTGACGACTTGGGCTATACCTTCGTGCTTCGCATCACAAAGGGCGGCGAAACGCGCTTCGTTCCCGTTTCATACTACGCCAAGGACGGCGGCTTCGGCTATCTGTTCTATCGGCTCTGCTTCGATGAGGTCGGCTTTACCGATGACAGCGTCATCACCTTCTTGATGTTCCCCGAAGATTTTGTCCCGTTGACGGGGGAGGAGCTCTCCTATCCGGCCGGTAAAGCCAAATTCGTTTTCACCGTCTATAACAGCGACACCTATTGCGACTCCGTTCGCATCCCGAAATCTGACTTCAAAACGGTAGAGGAAATGCAATAAAAAAACAAGTTCTTGAACTTGTCTTTTTTGCCATTCACGCAGATAAAATGAAATCCACCCACCGCCGCAGCGATTTCACCCGAACGAAGTGAGAAATTTGCATTTCGAAGCAATATCACTCGCCTAAGGCGAATATAACGAAAAAACTCTTGTTCTTTCGAACAAGAGTTTTTTTGGAGCTGGTAATGTGACTCGAACACACGACCTGCTGATTACGGATCAGCTGCTCTACCGACTGGGCTATACCAGCATAAATTGGGCTGACAAATTGTCAGCCCAATTATCATATCACAAGTAAAGCGAAAATGCAAGAGTTTGGAAGAAAAAAACGGGAAGAAGTTTTAAAAATCGCGCTTCATCTGCTGATAGGGCAGAATAGAGAGACCCTGCCGCTGATAAAGTCGGATCGCTCCCTCGTTTTCCGGCTCGATCTCCAGCCGAAAGCGCTTGGCTTCGGGAAAGTCCTTTTTCAAGACTGAAAAAAACTCACTCGCAAGGCCGCGCCCGCGCCATTCGGGGCGAAGATAAAGCTCCTCGATCCAGACGGTCTTACCGCCGGCTTCCTGACTCCAGGTGATTGCGAGCAGCGCGTAGCCGACCGCATTCCCCTCGCACTCGAACATATAGGCCTTGGCAAAGGGCGTTCCGTTCATCAGCTCATTCCACGTCGAGGCAAAATGCTCCGACGGAACGGGGGATAAGACTGCCTCGCTGTGATAAAATTCGTCCGACAGCAAAAGATAGCTTTCTCTGTCAAGGGCATTGACGGCGCGGATCATTACAAACCAAAATAACGCTTGGCGTTCTGATAGGAGATGCCCTCGACGATTTTTCCGAGCGTGGCAAAATCGGCGGGATATTCTCCGTTGTCCACGAGAGAGCCGAGGAAGTTGCAAAGAATGCGACGGAAATACTCGTGGCGGGTGTAAGAGAGGAAGGAGCGGGAATCGGTCAGCATACCGACGAAATTGCCCAAAAGGGCGAGGTTGGCAAGCGAGCGGAGCTGTTCTTCCATTCCCGATTTGGTATCGGAGAACCACCAGGCAGAGCCGTGCTGGATCTTGCCGGGGCACTGCGTTGACTGAAACGCACCGATGATGGTGTCAATGAGCTGATTGTCGTGGGGATTGAGAGAGTAGATGATGGTCTTGGGAAGCGCGCCCTTCTGCTCCAGCGCGTCAAGAAAGCGCGCAAGACCGAGTCCGTCGCCGCCGCCTGCGATGCAGTCAAAGCCCGTGTCGGGGCCAAGGGTTTGAAATGCGCGGGTGTTGGTGTTTCTCTGTACGCCGTAGTGAAGCTGCATCACCATCTCTCGCTTTGCGATCTCTTCCCCGAGGAACAGGAGCATTTCGGTGTGGAAGCCGACGATCTCGCGCTCGGTCAATGCCTTGCCCTCAAGTGCCTTGCCGAAGGCCTCGTCCATTTCCGCATCGCTGATGCGAATAAAGCCCAAGAAGTCAAGACCGTGGTCGGTGGCACGGCAACCGTTTTGATAGAAAAACGCAAGTCTCTCGGCAAGTGCCTTTTTCAGCGCGGCCGTCGAGGAGATGGGTGCGCCGATCGCCGCCTCCAGCGCGCGGACACCGTCGGCAAAGGCGGGCTTTTCGATGTTTACCACGCGGTCGGGACGGAAGGAGGGAAGCACCTTCGTCCGGAAGCGATCCTCGCTCAGCTTTTTATGCCAATTCAGATCATCTGCGGGATCGTCGGTCGTGCCGATCATCGCGACGTTCGAGCGACGGATGATGTTGCGCACGGAAAAATCGTCCTGTGCGAGAAGACGGTTGCACTCCTGCCAGATCTCCTCGGCCGTATCTGCCGTGAGGGGAGTGTCGATGCCGAAATAGCGCTTCAATTCCAAATGCGTCCAATGATACATCGGATTGCCGATCGCCAAGGGCAGAGCCTCGGCAAAGCGCTGGAATTTGATGCGGTCGGAGGCGTCCCCCGTGATCTCTCTTTCGGGGACGGCATTTGCGCGGATCATACGCCATTTGTAGTGATCTCCCCCGAGCCAAACCTGAGCAATGTTCTCAAATTTGCGATCGGTGTAGACCTCCATCGGCGAGATGTGACAGTGATAGTCGATGATCGGCTGATGCTCTGCAAATTCGTGATAGAGCTTTTGCGCGCTCTTGCCTTGCAGCAAGAAATCTTCATTCATAAAATCCATGGTAAAACCTCCTCATTTCTGCTTTCAGCATAGCACATTCCAATAGCGATTTCAAGCGCAAACAAGACAATGGGAATAAAAAGAAAGGTATTTGCTCGGATTTACAAGTTTTTATTCTCTCCTTGACTTTTTTCGCCTATCAAGCTTATAATAAACTGAACCGCAAGATTTTCCGTATATTCCGAAAGGAGATAAGACCAGATGAAATATATCATCGAGCCGCACAGCGGCAAGGCGGCCTATTTACAGCTCTACGAGCAGCTTCGGCGCGATGTTGCCTCGGGGCTGTATCCCTTCGGTACGAAGCTCCCCTCGAAGCGCCTTCTTTCCGAGGAGGTGGGCGTGAGCCTTGTGACCGTCGAGCACGCTTTGGCGCTGCTTTGTGAGGAGGGCTATCTCGAGCCACGTCAGCGCAGCGGCTACTTTTGCGTTTATTCCGAGGCCGATTCCTATGCCGCCCCCGAGCCACTTCCTCAGCGGCCGTTGAATGTATCCCCCTCTCGCGCAGGTGCGGAGGAGTTCCCGTTTTCCGTCTTTGCCCGTACGATGCGCCGCGTGCTGACCCAATGCGGAGAAGAGATCCTCGTCAAAAGCCCGAATTTCGGCTCGATGGAGCTGCGTGAGGAGCTGTCGCGCTATCTGGATCGCAGTCGCGGAATGAAGGTCAAGCCCGAGCAGATCATCATCGGCGCGGGTGCGGAGTATTTCTACGGCACACTCGTGCAAATGCTCGGCAGGGAGCGCTCCTTTGCCATTGAGGATCCTTCCTACGAAAAGATCGAGGCCGTCTACCGCGCCGAGGGCGCCGTTCTGGAGCGCTTGCCGCTTGGCGAAAACGGCATCCAATCGCAAGCGCTTCGCCACTCCCGCGCCGACGTGCTCCACGTCACACCCTACCGCTCCTTTCCGTCGGGTGTCACCGCCAGCGCCGCCAAAAAAAGGGAGTATCTGCGCTGGGCGGAAAAAGAGGGAAGAGTCTTGATCGAGGACGATTTCGAATCGGAGTTTACCCTGTCCTGCAAGCCGGAGGAAACGCTGTTTATGATGAGCGATCGCGAAAACGTCATTTATTTGAATACCTTTTCGCAAACCATTGCCCCGTCGATCCGCGTGGGCTATCTCGTCCTGCCGCAAAAGCTGCTGACGCGCTATGAAGAAAAAGCCGGCTTCTATTCCTGCACCGTTCCCACCTTCGAGCAGCTTGTGCTCGCTTCCTTTTTGCAAACGGGCGAATTTGAGCGTCACGTCAATCGCGTGCGCCGTAAAAAAAGAAAGGAAAGCACGGAAAAATGACCTCAAGTGATCGTGAATTGTTGCACCGCGCCGCCGAGCTTGCCCAAAGAAGCTACGACCGCGGCATCTATACCAATACCTCGTTTTTGACCGAGGCCGAGCAGGCGCTTCTTGCAACCGCCGCGCTTCCCATCAAGCCGAGCTTTGTCGGGGGAAGAGAGGGAGCGGAGCGAGCGATTGCCGTGTTCGGCTCGCCCGAGGAGCTTGGCTACGAGGCCGAGCTTCCCTTGACCTACCTTGAAATTGCCCCGAAAAGCCAAAAATTTTCCGAGGAGCTGACACATCGTGACCACCTCGGCTCTTGTCTTGCGCTCGGCATCAAGCGCGAAACGCTCGGCGATCTCATCCTCTCCGACGGCAAGGCGTATCTGGTCTGTCTGGATTTGGTGGGGGAGTATCTGATGCAGCATCTCGAGCGCGTGCGTCATACGGCCGTCGTCGTATCCGTACTCGATGCCCTTCCGCCCGCCGCCGCGCCTCGCTTTGAGGAAAAAAGCATCGTTGCCGCCTCGGATCGCTTGGATGCCGTCGTCAGCGCCGTTTGGAATCTCTCTCGCTCGCAGGGCAAGGAATTGGTCGAAAAGGAGCGCGTCAGCATCGGCGGCAAGCTTGTCACCGATCCCGCCGCAAGCCTGAATGCGGGCGATCGCGTTTCGGTGCGCGGCTACGGCAAATTTTATTTTGACGGCATCATCGGCACGACCCGAAGCGAGCGAAGCCGCATTTCCATCCGTCTGTTTTGTTAAGGCAAAGCTCGTCCCAAGCCCATCCGCAAAAAATTGTTGCCCCGCCTTCCGTGCGAACAATGAAAATTTTCACAAAAAAAGTTAAAAGTTCACAACTTGTTTCAAGAAAGTTGTGAACTTTTGTGCAATATAACAAAAAAACACCGCCCCTTTTGTCATAAAAGGAGAAATTTTCTTCCTTCGCCAAAAGCCCCCCTCAACCCCTTGCCAAAACACAAAATATTTCTTACAATATTAGTAGCAAAACACACCAAATCCGCAGACGCTTCGGCGTTTTGCCAATCACTTGATGAAAAGGGGAGGGAATATGAATCGAAAAATGAAGAACAAAACTCGTTGCTTGGCCGTATTATTGATGCTTATTTTCCTTTCTTCGTGCAGTATCGGTTTGCAAGTGACCAAGACAACCGAGCCAAGCGAAACGCTCCCCAAAACACAGCCGACCCCCCACCAAGAACTGACCCGAACCAAAATCGACGCAGCATCGCTTTCCCTTGAAAAAGGCGCGTTGGTCGATTTGACGGAAGTCGGCTTGAAGGGGCTGCGTGTCGCGGAAAAAACGGCATATACCTCGCCTCAAAATCGCCCGCTGTATGTCTATATGCTCAATGATTTCCGTTACGCCGAACCGTTTTGCTTTGATTCCTATCTTGCGGTAGAAACGGGAACAAAGGTGTTGCTTTGTGATCTGAAAAATGCAAGCTATGAAAGCACCTTGTGTTTGGGAGATGTGGATGGCAACGGCACGGATGAAATGATCCTTCATGAAATGGTCGGCGCAACCGGCGGCGCAGGTCAGTTTGTTTCGCGTATTTTTAAGCTTTCGGAAAATGGGCTGTTGGAGATTTTCAATTCGCGAGTCGATCTTTCGACCGGAGCGGAATCGCTCTTTCATACGGGGTTTGGCAGTGAATTTCTGGCAGGGAAGAAGCTGAAGATCTTCAATTCCATCACGGGATATAGCACGTTGATTGATATTTCCGAAAAATATACGAGTGACTTTTTCGATGAAACGGGCAAGGGGATCACAACAGATGCGATTGAATGTGATAGCTTTTTTGAGTTTTCACTAAAAAACGTGGATGCTGACGAAGCGCTTGAAATCGTTGGTGTTCAGTATGCTTCTTTGATGGGGCACGCAGGCGCGATCGGCTATGCGAACAGCGTCTTGAAGTATAACAAAAACACCAATCAATTTGAAGTGATCGAAAGTTCGTTTTCAACCACACGCTAAAAGGAAGGGACGGTTCTGTCATTGACTCCACACCCCGCCTAACCCACACCCCCACAAAGGAGGCTTATGATGAAACGATTGATGTTTGCTTTGGTTCTGTCCCTTGCTCTCTTTGGATGCTCTGTGGCAGAAGTTCCGACCGTCACGCAAACGAATGGAGTGCAAGAGCCGACGTCCGTACTTTATTTGACACAAACGCAAGAGGATGCGAAAAACGTTGTCGCTGTTTCGTTTGCGGAGGTTGAATTGCATTCCGAGGAAGAAAAAGAGTATTGCTGCAAAGAGATTTCGACTTGGTTCAAGGAGATGACCGACGTAGAAATCCCCCTTGAGTTCTCCGAGCGCAGTCAAAAGCCCGATTTGAATCATTACGAGCAATATCTTGTTGATTTGAGCGGAAAGGCGGTGTACCGCTCGGAACAGATGGTCAGCGTGATCTTTCAAGGAATGGTGAATTTGAAAAGCGCCGCCCATCCGATGCACGTGTTCTTTTCCATCAATTATGATCCGAACACCTTGAAAACGATCTCTTTTTCCGATCTTCACGAGGCCACGAATGAGCTTTACCTTGCTTTTTCTTCGGAGGGAGAAAAAGCCATCCGCGAAGAAAACGGCGGCGCTTGGCCGCAAGGGCTTGGGAGCTTTTCGGAAGTGTTTTGCTCGAAAGACAGCTTTGTAAAGGGGCTCGCGTCGGATTGCCCCGCCCATGAGCGCGTTTATTACTACTACACGGAAAATGAGACAATCGGCTTTAGCTTCTCTACCGAACACGCCCTGGGCGGACATCGGGAGGTCACCTTGCCCCGCTCCCGTCTAACCCCCGCCTAACCCACACCCCAAAAAAAGGAGGCTTATGATGAAACAATCTAATTTTTTTGAAAGCAAGCTCTTTATACAAATCAAGGCAATCGCTATTACAACGGTTTTGGATTTTATTTGTTATATTTTTATTGGTTATTGGATCGCTGCCGGAATTGTTGACGGGTATTATTCACAATTTGCCGGAAGCCTGATGGCCTCTGTTGCCGCAACGGTTTTATATGCTGTTATTTTTCACTGGTTTTATACCGGCGATCTTAAGAAAGCGTATTTGGTTCAGGTTGACGTTGCGAAGCCTTTCAGTTGGAAAAAAGAGGCACGTAATTTCTTTCGCGAAGAATGCCTTCCTTTGTTGA
The DNA here is from genome assembly GCA_045601445.1 of Eubacteriales bacterium. Classification (GTDB taxonomy): domain Bacteria; phylum Bacillota; class Clostridia; order Oscillospirales; family SIG627; genus RGIG5579. Next base: position 10,356 of record JAZRZQ010000131.1, read on the forward strand.
AGATCTACGGCTTTATCACGCTTGTATACGAATTGATCATTCTGGTTTTCACGCTTCTTCAAATGAAACTGCCGTGGTTCTTGGCATATATCGTAGGTTTTCTTTTTCCTTTGCGAATTGCCGATAATACCGTCTATCTTCTTCTTTCTCCGTTTTTGAGCGTTCCTGTGATTGTTGCTTTTCTCGTGCTTTTTGCCGTTGTAAGTCGCTTGCGATTATATAAAAGATTAAAACGAGAGCGTTCTTAACTTTCTGATATCCCCCACAAAGGAGGCTTATGATGACAAAAAAACGTACGATTGCTGTTTTTGCTTGTGCTGTTCTTGTTTTGTGCTTCATCGCGTTTCTTTGGGTGATCTGTTCCGTCGGAGACGTTGCCTCTTTTTCATTGGAGGATTTTAGTGACGAGATTCAAATGCATCCTTCTGATCGTTCGGTGGGCGAGGTTGCCACGGCATCGCAAATGAAAACCAAATCGCTTGAAGTTTTAACGGATGTGTATGGATATGACGTTTATTTTCGATTTCCGTTCTGCGTATATTTTGACGAAGAAAACCAAGCTTGGTTGATGCGTGGGAGCTTTTTCTTTGAAGAAAACGGCCCGTGCATCATCATCTCAAAAGCAGACGGAAAAGTGCTGGCGGTATGGGATTACAAGTTTTAGGGGATTCATTGCGAAGTGATCGCATCCCACGATAGTAGAGCTTATCCCGTCCGCAAGGACGGATTTCGTTGAAAAAGCGCCCATTGTCGTGGTAGACAAATAAAAAGCAGGGGACAGTTCTGTAATTGACCCCACACCCCGCCTAACCCACACCCCAAAAAAGAGGCTTATGATGACGAAAAAACGCATTCTCGCTGTTTTTCTCTTTTTGTGCTTCATCGCACCTATGATAACGGGTTGTGTTTCTCCTTTTTTTGAACGCGATCATCCTATTTCCTTTCGAGGAGCAGTATGGGAGTCAGAAGACGGACGGGTTCGTTTTACTGTAACTTTATATGCAGGAGATTATCACAAAGGAACCGTTGAAAGGGCGGGCGTTCCTATAGAGATGCTTTTTGCTGCCAGTCCCGCGTGGACAGGTATGTCTGGCTGTTCTGTAGAAGACTATGATGCGATTGAACCGGATGAAACCGGCCATAAATATATGACTACTTCACCGGTTAGTAAAACAGAGAGTTATGAACAGTACTATTTCGAGGAGTTGCATGCGAGAGAGAATTACTTTGTCGCAGAAATACTCCACTCTGCCATTTACAAAAAAGGCGACCTCGTTACCTTTTATCGAGTGGATGAAATGAAAGATATTAAGGTACAAGATTTCGATTTACCGGAATATGAGGACGTCATAAAAAAATACGCATCCGAAGAAAAGCTCGCGGTCTCTGAAGATCTGAAAACGGCGGTTTCGCAAGCCAAGCTTGCCTTGGAACGCGAATTTGGAAGCGTTTCCGAGGAATTGGAAGTATATTTTGATGGCCTTGCCGATTGCTGGCTCATCAAAGGGACGCATTGGTTTGAGCCGTTTGCTTCTGTTCCTCATATTCTCTTTCGCACCGACGGCA
>JAZRZQ010000132.1:0-20289 GCA_045601445.1 Eubacteriales bacterium
ACAGCCCGCAGAATGCCTGCGCCCATATTGTAAATAACAAGGGAAAGGATGCCGGAAAAATACACGGTCAGATACGCCCTTGCTTCGGGAAAGACGTTCTCCGGCGTTTTCATCAGCGTCAGCATCAAGGGCGTCAGCGCAATTCCGATCACGGTCAGAAGCGCGCCGACGGTAAGCGTCATCACCGCGGCCGTCTGCACGGTCCTTCGGATCTCCTCTTCCTTGCCCGCGCCGAAGTATTGGCTGATGACCACGCTCGTTCCCGTGGACAGACCCACGAAAAAGCCGATAATCATATTGATGATCGAGCCGACCGAGCCGACGGCGGAAAAGGCTTCGTTGGAGGCAAAGTTGCCAACGACCCAGGTATCGACCATATTGTAAAACTGTTGGAAAAGATTGCCCACCAGAAGCGGGATGGCAAACGAGATCAGCAAGGGCAGGATCTTGCCCTGCGTCATATCCACGCTTTCTTTGGGACGAAAGAGTTTTTTGAGCATTGTCTTTTTTCTCCTTATGCTACCATTTTATCACTTCTTCGATCAAAAACAAGACCTTTTCGGGATTTCTTTTTGATCTTTTTCTAAAAAAGCCCTTGTGCCAAATGCCTTGGCGGAGTATAATGAAAGGTAAGATTGGAAAAGGAGAGGGCATTGATGGATCAAAATCAAAATACCGGCACCTGTGAATCCTGCCTTTATTTCGATTATGACGAGCAGTACGATGAAGAGATCTGTACGCTCTCTCTGGATGAGGATGAAATGGAGCGGCTCGCTTCCGGGCGGTATGCCACCTGCCCGTACTATCGTTTTTACGATGAATATAAGTTTGTTCAAAAACAGAATTGAGGTCTGAAGATGAGAATTGTAATCAAAGTCGGAACGTCAACCCTCGCCCATTCGACGGGGCGTCTCAACATCCGCCGCGTGGAGGAGCTTTGCAAGGTGCTCAGCGATCTGAAAAATTCGGGAAACGAGATCATTCTCGTCTCCTCGGGCGCGATCGGAATGGGCGTCGGCAAGCTGAACCTGAAGCAGAGACCGACGGATATTCCCACCAAGCAGGCGGCCGCGGCCGTCGGCCAGTGCGAGCTGATGTATACCTACGATAAGCTCTTCTCCGAGTACAATCACACCGTCGCGCAGATCCTTTTGACGGGGTACGACGTCCGAAACGAAGAAAGCCATACCAACTTCTGCAACACGGTGTTTCGTCTGCTGGAGCTTGGCGTGATGCCCATCATCAACGAGAACGACACCGTTGCCACAGAAGAAATCGTCATTGGAGATAACGACAGCCTGGCGGCCATCGTTGCCGTCAGCAGCCGCGCGGATCTTCTCGTTTTGCTCTCCGACATCGACGGCCTTTACACCGCCGATCCCCATAGCGACCCGAACGCCAAACTCATTCCTCACGTTGGAGAAATCACGCCCAAGATCATCGCACTGGGCGGTGGCAAGGGCTCGGAGCTTGGCACGGGCGGTATGGCAACCAAGCTTTCCGCCGCCAAGGTTTGTATGGATGCCGGCTGCGATATGGTGATTGCCAACGGCTCCGACCCGACCCTTCTTTACGCCATTGCCGAGGGACAGCCCGTCGGCACACGCTTTTCGAAAGGAGAAAGATGATTTGAAAACCACTCAAGAGATTTTGGATCAGGCCAAGCGCGCCGCCGCCGCGGTCAATCGCTTGCGCTCCGAAGAAAAAAATCGCGCGCTGGAGGAAATGGCCAAGGCCATCCTTGCGGACGAAGCGAATATTTTAGCGGAAAACGAAAAGGACCTCGAGGCCGCCAAGGAGCATATCGCCCCCGTTATGCTCGACCGCCTGCGCCTCACGCCCGAGAGAATTGCCTCGATGGCCAAGGGCATCCGTGACTTGATCGCTCTGCCCGATCCGGTCGGCCGCGTGCTTCGCGAGCTGCGCCGCGACAACGGGCTTCTCATTCAGCGCGTCTCCCGCCCACTCGGCGTGATCGGCATCATTTACGAATCCCGCCCCAACGTCACCAGCGATGCGGCCTCTCTCGCCCTGAAAAGCGGAAATGCCTGCGTTTTGCGCGGCGGCAAGGAGGCGTACCGTTCCTCTTATGCCATCGTTGCGGCGATGCGCAAGGGGCTTGTCAAGCTCGGCCTGCCCGAGGAGGCGATCTCTCTGATCGAGGATACTTCCCGTCAAAGCGCCAATGAAATGATGCGTGCGGAGGGAAAGCTTGATCTTTTGATCCCGCGCGGCGGCGCCGGTCTCATCCGCGCCTGTGTGGAAAATGCGATCGTGCCCTGCATCCAGACGGGAACGGGCATCTGCCATATTTACGTCGACGGCGAGGCAGATCTTGACAAGGCCGTTCGCATTCTTGTCAATGCCAAAACCAGCCGTCCTTCGGTCTGCAATGCCGCCGAGGTCTGCCTTTGCGACAAGCGCATCGCGGAGACGTTCCTGCCGATGCTCAAAAAAGCGCTGGTCGATGAGAGAGCGGTTGATCCCGTCGAGCTTCGACTCTGCCCCGAGGCCGCCAAGATCATCGACGGAACGCTTGCTTCCGAAACGGATTTTGACACCGAATTTCTCGATTATATTCTCGCCGTTCGCGTGGTAGACGGTGTCGAGGAGGCAACCGTGCATATTGCCGCCCACTCAACCGGCCACAGTGAGGCCATCGTCACCGAAAACGAGAAGACCGCGGCGTATTTTACCTCTTGCGTTGACAGCGCCGCCGTTTACGTCAATGCTTCCACCCGCTTTACCGACGGAGGAGAATTCGGTCTGGGCTGTGAAATGGGTATTTCCACGCAAAAGCTTCATGCCAGAGGCCCGATGGGCTTGGAGGAGCTTTGCACCTATCAATACGTCGTGTTCGGCAACGGCACGATCAGATAAAGGAGACTGTTATGAAAATCGGCTTTATCGGTACCGGCGTGATGGGCTCTGCCCTTGCCAAAGCGGCCGCCAAGGCGCCGCTTGAGAAAGAAATCTATCTGGCAGATGCCAATGCCAAGGCGGCGGAAGCGCTCGCTGAGCAGATCGGCGCGACCTGCTCGGATTCCGAGACGATCTGTCGCGAGTGTGATCTTGTCTTTTTGGGTGTAAAGCCTCAGGTTCTTCCTGCCGTACTGCGCGAGATCGCTCCCTTCGTAAAGGAAAGAAAACAGGAGAGCTTTGCCCTCGTTTCGATGGCGGCGGGCGTCTCTACCGAAACGATCGCTTCCTATCTTACCCCATCCGCTCCCATCATCCGCATCATGCCCAATACCCCCGTTCTGGTGGAAAAGGGCGTGGTCGTCTATTGCACGAAGAGTGTTGATGAAGCGCTCGAGCAGGCCTTTGTCAAGGCCCTTTCCATGGCGGGCGTGGTCGAAAAGATTGACGAGGGGAAGATCGACGCCGCCAGCGCTCTGCACGGCTGCGGCCCTGCGTTCGTTTTCCTGTTTATCGAGGCACTCTCCGACGGTGCCGTCAACTGCGGCCTCTCCCGTGACGCCGCCATTCGCTTTGCCGCCGCTACCGTGGCAGGCTCGGGCGAGTTGGTTCTGCAAACGGGCAAGCACCCCGCCGCCTTGAAGGATGGCGTCTGCAGTCCGGGCGGCACGACCATTGAGGGCGTTCGCGCGCTCGAGGAGGCAGGCTTCCGCGGCGCGGTGATGGATGCCGTGGTTGCCGCTTACGAAAAGACCCTCGCGCTCGGAAAGGGGACCAAATGAATCCGATTCCCATCAAGGAAAGCGCCAACGATCACATGACGGCGAAGGCCAAGGCCTTTGATCGAGCCGACCTTGTGTTTCACGATCCTCGTAAAGACCCGTTCTCCTTACACGGGCTTCTCTGCGGAGAGGACGGCGCTTGGCGCAGAATGCCGTGGCAGGTGGCACGGACTGTCAGCGAGGACGTGTATTCGCTTCATTCGCACACCTCGGGAGGAAGAATTCGCTTCCGAACCGATTCCACCCGCATCGCCGTTGACGTAAAATTTCCCCGTGTCGAAACTCGCTATCTGCAAAGCCTGCAAAGCGTGGCGGGCTTTGACGTGTACGTCGAAGAGGAGGGCTTCGCCCGCTTTCAAACGGCGCTGATGCCGCCGATCGACACCGAAAACGGCTATTCCGCCATCGGCAAGCTTCCGGGGAAAAGTGTGACCGTTACGCTCTATTTTCCACTTTACAACGACGTGACCGATCTTGCCATCGGTCTGGACGAGGGCGCGCTTCTCGAGCCTGCCGATCCCTATACGCTCACAAAGCCCCTTCTGTTTTACGGCTCCTCTATTACGCAGGGCTGTGCTGCCTCCCGCGCGGGAATGAGCTATCCGGCCATCCTCGCCCGTCGCCTTCACGCCGATTTTGTAAACCTCGGCTTTTCCGGCTCCTGCAAGGCGGAGGAGACTATGGTAAATTACCTTGCCACGCTGGAGTCCTCCGTGTTCGTCCTGGATTACGATCACAATGCGCCCAAGCCGGAGCATTTGCGTCGCACTCATCGCAAGGTCTATCAGGCGTACCGTGAAAAGCACCCCGACACGCCCATTGTTCTCGTGACAAGGCCTACCTGCACGCCCGACCTTGCCTCTGTCGTCGAGCGCCGCACGATCATTATGCAGACCTATCTTGACGGAAAAGCCGCGGGAGATGAAAATCTTTATTTCGTTGACGGCTCCGCCATCATGAATACGCCCGATCGCTTTGATTGCGTCGTGGACGGCATCCACCCGAACGACCTCGGAATGACCAAAATGGCCGACGTGATCGGGGATGCGGTGCTTCGTGCCATGCGGGGCAGTCAATAAAAAAATGCGTTCCTGTCGACCGACAGGAACGTTTGCTTCAGGAGAAAGTATGAAGAAAAGCGTTCTTTCGTACGGAGAGATCATCTGGGATCTGTATCCCGACTGCGCCACCATCGGCGGCGCGGCGCTGAATTTTGCCGCCCATCTTGCCGCCTGCGGCATCGAAAGCTCCCTGTATTCCGCCGTCGGGAGCGATTCTTACGGGCGCGACGCCAAAAGGCTCCTTTCCGATTTCGGCGTGAATGCGGATTTTGTGTTTGAGTCGGACAAGCCGACCGGCGCCTGCCGTGTCACCCTTGACGAAACACGTTCCCCCTCTTTTTGCGTCCTTGACGACGTTGCTTACGATCACATTCCCCTTTCGGAACAGACCCTTTCCGAGATCCGATCCCGCCGCTTTGACGCAATCTATTTCGGAACGCTTTCCCAACGCAGTCCCGTCTCCCGCAACTCGCTCCACCGTCTTTGCCGCTCCGCGTCGTTTTCGGAATGGATTTGCGACGTCAATCTCCGTCAGGGCTGCTTTGATCGGGATTCGGTTCACTTCTGCCTTTCCCGCGCCACCGTACTTAAGGTCAGTCTGGAGGAGGAAGAGACCCTTCGCTCCTTCGGACTCTATTCCGTCAAGACGCAAGCGCCCACCCCGAGCGAAATCGCCCTTGCCATTTGCGGGGCCTTTCCGAACGTACGCTATCTTCTTCTCACTATGGCCGAGAACGGTGCGCTGATCTATTCGGCCAAGGAACACAAGCTCTATCGCCAAAGCGCCGATCCGGTCAAGGCCGTGTCAGCCGTTGGTGCGGGTGACAGCTTCTTGGCTGCTTGGGTCTCTTCGTATTTGCTTGGCGCGCCGATCGAGGAGTGCAACCGCCTTGCCGCCTCGCTTTCCTCCTACGTCGTATCCTGCACGCAGGCCGTGCCGCCGTATCGCTTGGAGGGCGGTGTCATCCGAACAAAATAAGAATCAAAAAAAGTGCTTGGAAGTCTCCAAGCACTTTTTTCTTTAATATCCTCTGTAAACGCTGTCGATGCCGAAGTATTCCTCCATCGTGATCCAATCGCCGTTGTTGTAGAGGATCTCGGCCAGCTCCTTGCCGACGTAGCGATAATGCCACGGCTCGTAAATGTATCCGGTGATCTCACTCTTTCCCTTGGGATAGCGCAGGATCAAGCCGTACTTGTAAGCATTTTCATCGAGCCATTGCAGCGCCTCGGCAATGCCGGGATCGTTCACCTTCGTCGAATCCGAAGTGACCAGATCCATTCCCATTCCCGACTGATGCTCACTGTGACCGGGTCTTGCCGAGTAGGTCAGCGCTTTCTCCAGACCGTCGTCACGGACGTAGCCCTTGAAAATGTAGTCCTGATCGTACCAAGAGCGGAATCCGCTCTTGCAGATAAAGGGGGCTCCCGCCGCTTTGGCTGCTGCCTGCGCCGCGTGGAAGGCGTCGTTGGTTTCCTTGGTGAGCCCGCGTGGATTGTAGGTTTTCGGAAGGGAATAGCTCTTGTTGGCAATCAAGTACCCATCCACGTAAGCGATCCCGTCCTCAATGACCAGAGTATGTCCCGTTTTGGTGGTATAAGTTCCGTTTTGCATTTTTCCGTTCTCATCAAAGGGCGATGCGAGCACGGTCAGCGTGAAGGGCTTGTGCGTGTGCGAGCCCGCTTTGTCGGTTGCGACGTAAAAGAGGGAATATACCCCCGCTTTTTTCAGATCGTATTCACCCGAGATCGAAACATCCAGCGCATCTCCCGCCCAATCCGTGGCACTGACCCCTTCCATCAGGTCAACGGGCTCGCCCGCCAGAATCGTAAAGGCACTTTGGGGGGCGTTTACCGTGGGAGAGGGCTGCGCATAAAATTCAACCGTCACGCTTGCTTCGCTGTCCAGACCGATGCGATTGCGAAGGGACAGAACGATCACCTTCGTCCCCGCCTGATCGGAGGGGATGGCGCTGTCGGGATCCAGAAGCATTCCGTTTTGAACCTCCTGAACCAGATCGGCTCGCGTCAGGGCCGTACCGATGGCAAAGCGAAGAGAGCTTTTCGGAACGAGAACGGGCTTTTGCAGGAAAAACAGCGCCGCCCCGACCACGATCAGGATCAAAAAAATCGGCAGAATGACCGAAAGGATCTTGGTTTTCTTTTGGCTTCTTTTTTTCATTTTTGCATATAACTCCATCCGTGCAGACACATTTCCTCGATGCCGTATTTTGCTTTCCATCCGAGCAGAGACTTTGCCTTTTCGGTGTCGGCGTAGCAGCTTGCGATATCTCCCGCTCTTCTCGGGGCGATTTTGTAATTGACCTTGACCCCGCTTGCCTTTTCGAAAGCGCGTACCAATTCCAGAACGCTCGTACCGCATCCCGTGCCGAGATTGACCGCTTCCACGCCGACGTGCTCGAGCGCGTAATGCAAAGCCTTCAGGTGCCCGACGGCGAGATCGACCACGTGAATATAATCGCGAACGCCCGTTCCGTCGGGGGTATCGTAATCATCTCCGAACACGGAAAGGCACTCCAATTTTCCCGCTGCCACCTGCGCGATGTAAGGGAAGAGATTGTTGGGAATCCCGTTGGGGTTCTCTCCGATGATGCCGCTGGGATGCGCGCCGATGGGATTGAAGTAGCGAAGCAGTACCACGCTCCACTCGGGATCGGCAACCGTAAGATCCGAAAGGATCTGCTCAAGCATCCATTTGGTCCAGCCGTAGGGGTTGGTTGCGCTGGTGGGCATATCCTCCTTGAAGGGGGAGACGTTGTTCATTCCGTACACGGTCGCGGAAGAGGAGAAAACGATCTTCTTACAGCCGTGCTTTCTCATGACGTCGCACAAAACGAGCGTGCCGTTGATGTTGTTTTCGTAATATTCCAGCGGGATGCGAACGGATTCTCCGACCGCCTTCAGACCTGCGAAATGAATGACCGCTTCAATGTGATGCTCGGTGAAGATGCGTTCCATCGCCTCGCGGTCACGGATGTCGGCCTCGTAAAAGATCGGGCGAGTCCCCGTGATCCTCTCGATTCCGTCAAGCACCTTGGCGGAAGAATTGCACAGGTTGTCGCAGATCACGACCTCATATCCTGCCTCGATCAATTCGACGGTCGTGTGAGAGCCGATGAAGCCGACGCCTCCGGTTACCAGTATCTTCATATTATCGTATTCCTTTCCGAAAAAAATGTTAATTATGAAAGAGCTTTTTGGTTTGATACTCCGGATCGCAGGTCAGATTCATCCCCAATTTGCGGAAAATGCCTGCGTCCACTTCAGTCAGAATCACCGTCGAGTGAGCCTCACATCCCTTGAGTCTGGGGAGCATATCAATCGCCCGCTTGGCGTTTTCGTCCGTGGCGGCGGCAATGGACAGCGCGATCAGTACCTCGTTGGTGTGAAGTCGGGGGTTGTGGTTTCCGAGGTTTTTCGTTTTCAATTCCTGCACCGGCTCGATGACCTGCGGCGAGATGAGATTGATCTCTTTATCAATACCCGCCAGCACCTTGAGTGCGTTGAGCAGCAGTGCGCTGGAGGCACCGAGCAGAGCCGAGGTCTTGCCGACGACGACCCGCCCGTCGGAGAGTTGAAGCGAAGCGGCGGGCTGTCCCGTCTCTTCTTTCTTGTCGCGCGCGGCCTGCGCAAAGGCGCGGTCCTCGGGAGAGATGTGAGCCTGCGTCATCAAAAGCCGCAGCTTCGAGATCGCCGCATCGGCCGAGCCGCCCTTTCTTTTATCGCAAAGAGCGGTGAAGTAGCGGCGGATGATCTCGTTGTTGGAGGCTGTGCGACACACTTCGTCGTCCGTGATGCAGCAGCCGACCATATTGACGCCCATATCCGTGGGGGATTGGTAGGGCGAAGAGCCGTAAATGGATTCGAACATGGCTCTCACGACGGGGAAGATCTCTACGTCCCGATTGTAGTTGACGCTCTTTTTGCCGTATGCCTCTAAATGGAAGGGATCGAGCATATTGACGTCGTTCAAATCGGCTGTGGCCGCCTCGTACGCGAGATTGACGGGGTGGTTGAGCGGCAGATTCCAAATGGGGAAGGTCTCGAATTTTGCATAACCCGCCTTCACGCCGCGCTTGTTCTCGTGGTAAAGCTGAGACAGACACACCGCCATCTTTCCGCTTCCGGGGCCGGGCGCTGTCACGACGATCAGGCTCTTTTCGGTTTCGATGTATTCGTTTTTGCCGTAGCCGTCGTCGCTGACGATCTTCTGAATGTCCTCGGGATAGCCCTCGATGGTGTAATGGCGGTACACGCGAATTCCGAGCGACTCGAGCTTGCGTTGGAATTTGGCGGCGGATTCCTGACCGGCAAAGCGGGTCAGCACGACGCTTCCGACGTACAGTCCGCAGCCGCGGAAAGCATCGATGAGGCGAAGCGTATCCTGATCGTAGGTGATGCCCAGATCGCCGCGCACCTTGTTTTTCTCAATGTCCGAGGCGTTGATGACCAAAACGATTTCGGCATCTTCCTTTAGCTGCATCAGCATACGGATCTTGCTGTCGGGCTGAAAGCCGGGCAGCACGCGAGAGGCGTGAAAGTCGTCGAAGAGCTTTCCGCCGAATTCAAGATAGAGCTTCCCGCCGAATTTGGCGATTCGCTCCTTGATCTTTTCCGATTGCTGGGAAAGATATTTTTGATTGTCAAATCCAATATGTGCCATGCCGTTACCGATCCTATATCCCGTTTTTCTGATCTATTTTACATAGATAAACTATATTATAATATAACAAAACGCGGATTTCAACGGGAAAACGGCAAAAAAGTCGAATTTGGCAATTTGCGCAAAAAAAGAATGCCTTTTTTGTGCATTCTTCTTTTTTTTACGTCTTACAGGCCGACGCTGTCGAGGGTTTCCCGAAGCACTCTGGCGCTGTTTTGCACCGCGAGCATCTCTTCCTGCAAAAGGGGAGGATCGACCTCGCGAACGATACCGCCCTTTCCGAGCACGCAAGGCAGAGACAGACATACGTCCTCTTTGATACCGTAGCGGTTGTGTGCCAGGTGCGAAACGGTCAGAACGGATTCGTTGTTGGAGAACATGGCCGAAGCGATCGAGGCCACGCAGGTCGAAACGGCGTAGTAGGTCGCGCCCTTTCTCTGAATGATCTCCGCGCCCGCCTCGCGGACTTCCTTTTCCACGCCGCGCAAAAAGACCTCGGTCTGCTCGTCGGTGTAATGGTGGATGGATTTGCAGTATTCCTTGAACTCCATTCCAATGACGCTGGTGATGCTCCACGGGAAGGTAGAGGAGTCGCCGTGCTCACCGAACACGTAAGCGTGAATGTTTTTTGCGCTGACATGAAGGCGTCGGGAAACGAGGGTGCGAAGCCTTGCGGTATCGAGCATCGTTCCGCTGCCGATGACCTGATTGGGATTCAGTCCGGAGAAGCGGATGAAGGCATAGGTCAAAATATCCACGGGGTTGCTGACGATGATATAGACCGCCTTCGGGCAATACCCTGCGATCTTCGGCGCGATCTCGCGCATCAACTCGGTGTTGGTGGCGGCCAATTCCAAACGGCTCTGTCCGGGCTTTCTGCCGATACCGGAGGTGACGATGACAAGATCCGCTCCCGCGGCATCCTCATAATCTCCTGCGTAAATATTCAGCGGGGTGGAAAACGGCGCGCCTTGAATGATATCCATTGCTTCACCCTGCGCCTTGGCACGGTTGATGTCGATCAGAACGATCTCCGAAGCCATTCCCTTCAGGGTCAGGGTGTAGGCGACGGTAGCGCCAACGTTTCCGGCGCCGAGAATGACGATTTTTTTGCTCATAAATGTCTCCTTGTTTTCGCTTGGGTCGATACAAATTTTTCACACGATGGTAACAGTATATACATATTTTGCCGAAAAGACAAGGCCTTCCCCGAAAAAAAGCACTTCGAAGCAAATGCGAATTTCGAATGCAGACATAACTTGACCGGCATAAAAAAACACGTTTTTTGACAAAATCGGCAAGCGGTAAGGCGTATAATCGGGCTTGGGAGGTCGCTATGAAAGAAGTAATCTATTTGGACGTATATTTCGGACTCAATTTTTTGATGGATTGGGTCATGCTTGCCGTCAGCTCTCTTGCGGCGGGAGAGAGCTTGAAGAAGTGGCGTGCGCTGGCAGGCGCTCTGTTCGGCGGTGCCGTTTCCTGCCTTCTTTTGTTTGTTTTTTCAAAGGGACTTCGTCTTTTTTTTGGCGCGATCGCCCTTGTTTTGATGCACTGGATCGCTTTCGGCCGCCGCACGCCGCGCCGCTTTGCTTCTCTTGTTTGTTTCTCCCTTCTGGCGAGCCTGTTCTTGGGAGGAGCGGTAGAGGCGCTGGAGTATTACACCGCCGCGGGCGGGGCGAAAACGAGAGTCACTCTCGGGGCTTTTTTCTTTTGTGCCTTCGCCGCATTCGGCGGCTATACGCTTTGGGGGAGAAAAATGAAACGCAGACTTCAAAGCACCGTGGTCGATATTTCGGTACGCTTTCGCGGACAGCAGGAGGAGGTTTGCGCCTTGGTGGACAGCGGCTCGTTCCTGTCCGATCCCGACAGCGGCGATCCCGTTTTGATCCTCAAGGCCTCGTTTGCGGGAAGGCTGTTCAGTCCGGCGGAATTGGAAGCGATCCGGATGGGCACGGACGGCGAGACTGCCCCCTTTCGCATTCCCTTTGTGACGGCCTCGGGCAGGGGAGACCTTGTCGCCTTCCGTCCCGATTCCATTCGAATCTACGGCATCGCATCGACGCGAAAGGTGCTGGAAGTCAATTCGGTTTTGATTGCACTTGATTTTTCGGGCGGTGGCTTCGCAGGCTGTCCCTGCTTGGTTCCGCTTTCGGTGATATAGGAGGAAAGAATGAAAAAAACTTGGTTTCAACGGCTTCGGCGTCTGATTTTTTCGATCCGCCGCTTTTTTGCCGAGCAAAAGGAGAGAAGGCTCTTCTACGAGGTATATTATGTCAACGGCTCGGAAGAGTTGCCACCGCCGCTCGGCGCGGAGGAGGAAAAGGCGTGCATCGAAAAAATGGAGTCGGGTGTGGACGTTTTGGCCGCGCGCAATCTTTTGGTCGAGCACAATTTAAGACTCGTGGTCTTTTTGGCAAAAAAATTCGAGAACACGGGCGTGGGAATGGAGGATTTGGTCTCCATCGGCACGATCGGCCTCATCAAGGGCGTCACGAGCTTTCGATCGGATAAAAACATCAAGCTCGCCACCTACTGTGCCAAGTGCATCGAGAACGAAATTTTAATGTTTCTCCGAAAAGCCGCCAATCGCCGCGCGGAGATTTCCATCGACGAGCCGTTGAACGTGGATTGGGACGGCAACGAGCTTCTCCTCGGAGATATTCTCGGCAGCGACGGCGATGAGATCCACCGCGAGCTGGAGCGGGAGGAGGACCGTCGCCTTTTGATGAATGCGGTGATGAAACTCTCCGAACGCGACCGAAGCATCATCTCCGCCCGCTTCGGGCTGTTCGGACAAAAGGAGCAGACGCAAAAGGAGGTTGCCGTTAAAATGGGTATCTCACAGTCTTATATTTCGCGTCTGGAAAAGAAAATTATTCAAAAACTGAAAAAAGAAATCGTTTCCCGTGCAGAATAGGGTTTGCAAAGCGGCGCGTTTTGTGATATAATGGTTGAAAGTTCGTATAAGGAGAAAGAGATGAGATCACTTTCCGATTATCTGATCCCGGACCTGATCGCGCCGTCGGTGGAAGCGATCCCCTTCGATCGCTTTTATCGCGAGGGGATCCGTTTGTTGATCTTCGACATTGACAATACGCTCGTTTCCTACGAAACGCCCGATCCGACCTGCGAGGTGATCGAGCTGATGGGGCGTCTTTCGGCAATGGGCTTTCGCATCGCCTTCGTGTCGAACAACACCCCCGAGCGAGTCGAGCGCTTCAACCGTCCGTTTTCTTTTCCCGCCTTTCCCGATGCGCACAAGCCCCTTCGCCGTGCCATCGCTCCCGTTTTGAAAGAGTGCCGTTTTTCACCGAGCGAGACCCTCGTGATCGGGGATCAGCTCCTGACGGACGTTTTGGCCGCCAAGCTCCACGGCATCCGTGCCGTCACGGTGCCGCCCGTGGAAAAAAACGAAAGCCGCTTTTTCCGTTTCAAGCGGCGTCTGGAGGCGCCCTTCGTGCGTGCTTATTGGCGCAGAAAAAAGAAAAAAAGAGAAGAAAATAAGGAGAAGTAAAATGACGTCGCTTTCCGCCTTTGCCGCTACCCTTTCTCAGGGGGAGTGCGCGCTCATTTTTTCGCCCGTCGGCAGACAGTATCTGTCCCAATTCCGCTCCACCGACGGGGCGCTGGTCGTTTTTTCCGACCGCGCGGTGCTGTTTTTGGATTCCCGCTATTACGAAATGGCGTGCCTGCAACAAAAAAACGGGCTGATCCCGAAGGAGCTTTTGCTCTCGCCCGATCCGCTTTCCGCCCGATTTGACAGCCTTTGCCGCGAGAGCTTGATCGAGCGTGTCCTTCTGGAGGATCGGGAATTGACCGTCGCTCGCTGGAATCTTCTGCGTGACGGCTATCCTTCGCTCTCGTTCGAGCCGCTCGGAGATCGCCTTGAGCTCCTTCGTATGGTCAAAACCCGGCAGGAGATCGAAAAGATCCGCACCGCCCAAGCCTTGGCGGAGGATGCCTATCGCTACGTTCTCGACCGCTTGGAGATCGGCCGCACCGAGATCGAAATTGCCGCAGAGCTTGAGTATTATATGAAGAAAAACGGAGCTTCCGGCCCGAGCTTCGAGACCATTTGCGTCAGCGGATCGCGCTCGTCCCTGCCGCACGGCAGAGCAGAGAGTCGCCCGATCACGCAGGGCTTTTTGACGATGGACTTCGGGTGCGTCGTTGACGGCTACTGCTCGGACATCACCCGAACCGTCTGTCTGGGTCGGGCGAGTGATGAAATGCGCAAGGTCTATCAAACCGTGCTTGACGCACAGCTTGCCGCCATCCGCACCGTCAGAGCCGGCGTGACGGGAAAAGCGGTGGATGCGGCCGCGCGCGACCTTATCGCCGCGGCAGGCTACGGCAAGGCCTTCGGCCACAGCACGGGGCACGGGATCGGCTTGATGGTGCACGAAGCACCGAGCTTTTCTCCCAAGGCCGAGGGGGTCATCCCCGCAGGTGCCGTCCTTTCGGTCGAGCCGGGCATTTATCTCGAGGGAAGCTTCGGCGTTCGCATCGAGGATCTGGTCGTGGTGACCGAAACGGGCTGTGAGAATCTCAATCGCACGTCCAAAGAACTTTTGGAAATCTGATCTTCTTTTTTCCAAATACATCTTGCCAAAGCGCAAAAAAAGTAGTATAATAGGTCGAATAAACAATCAAAAGCAAACGAATTGCTGATTTTGGAGGATAATATGGCTATTACCGCAGGCGATTTCAGAAACGGCGTCACCTTTGAAATGGATGGCAGCGCAATGCAGGTCATCGAGTTTCAGCACGTTAAACCCGGAAAGGGTGCCGCGTTCGTCCGCACGAAACTCAGAAACGTGATTACCGGCTCCGTGGTTGAAAAGACCTTCAACCCCACGGAAAAATTCACTCCCGCTTTTGTCGAGAGAAAAGAAATGCAGTATTCCTATGACGATGGTGATCTGTATCACTTTATGGATACCGAAACCTGGGAAGAGACGCTCGTTGACCACAATCTGGTCGGTGACAACTTCAAGTTCGTCAAGGAAGAGATGATCTGCAAGGTTCTCTCCTTCAAGGGCAGCGTGTTCGGCGTTGAGCCCCCGATGTTCGTGGAGCTTGCCGTTTCCCAGACCGACCCCGGCTTCAAGGGCGACACCGCACAGGGCGCTACCAAGCCCGCTACGCTGGAAACCGGCGCGCAGATCAAGGTTCCCCTGTTCATCAACGAGGGCGACGTGTTGAAGATCGACACCCGTACCGGCGAGTATCTTGAAAGAGTTTAATTCCGAAAGGAGCAGACCATGAACGAAATGACTGTTACCGAAAAGGTCGCTTATCTTAAGGGCCTGATGGAAGGGCTTGATTTCAAGGCCGATTCCAAGGAAGGCAAGATCATTCAGATGATGGCGGACATCCTTTCCGACCTTGCTGACGAAGTGATGGCGGGTCAGGACGATATCGACGACATCAACGAGTACCTCGAAGCCATGGACGAGGATCTGACCCATGTGGAAGAAGAAATCTTCGGCGATCTTTTGGACGACGAGGATGAGGATTGCTGCTGCGATTGCGAGGATTGCGAGGACTGCGAAGAGGATTGCTACGAAGTCACCTGTCCCCATTGCGAAAAAGTGATCTGCTTTGAGGAAATTCCCGAAAGCAAGGTGTTCCCTTGCCCCGCTTGCGGAAAAGAAATCCCTCTTGACTAACGACGAAAAAGTCTTCGGAATTTCCGAAGACTTTTTTTCGGCACGGCTTTTAGCAGAAAGGAATCACTATGCCAAAAATTGATTATTCGCACCGCGCTACCGAGCTGTTCTTGCAAGGCTTTAATTGCGCGCAGGCGCTCTACGGAGCATTTGCACCCGCCTTGGGGGTGGAGGAGAAAACGGCTCTTCGCACCGCCTCTCCCTTCGGCGGCGGAATGGGCAGAATGCGCGAGGTTTGCGGCGCCTTTTCGGGAATGATGCTCGTTCTCAGCCACTATTTCGGTTACGCCGACTTGCAGTGTCCCGAGAAAAAAGAGCTGTATCCCCGTGTGCAGGAGCTGGGGCGGCGCTTTCGCGACAGAGTCGGCGCTCTGCGCTGTGATGAGATCCTGTCGCACCGCGCAGAGATCGGCGGCGTTGCTTCCGAGCGCACCCCCGAGTTCTACGCCTCCCGCCCCTGCGTTTTCGTGGTGGAGACGGCGGCAAAAATTTTGCAGGAATATCTGGAGGAGGAGAAGTGTCTGTGAAAACATTTCCTTGGAAAAGAGCTCTCGAGCTGTTCGCCTCTTTTTTTAAGATCGGCGCGTTTACCTTCGGCGGCGGCTATGCCATGATCGCGGTCATCGAAAATGAATGCGTCGCAAAAAAGGGATGGATCACGCACGACGAGATGATGGACATCACCGTTGTTGCCGAATCGACACCGGGGCCGGTTGCCATCAACACCGCCACCTTCGTCGGCTACAAGACCGCGGGCGTTCTCGGCTCCTTCTTTGCCACCTTCGGCACCGTATTGCCTTCGTTTTTAATCATTTTCTTCCTGTCGGCCTTTCTTGACCGCTTCCTGTCCATTGCGTGGGTCGCCAATGCCTTCCGCGGCATTAAGGTCGCCGTTGCGTTTCTTATTTTCAGCGCAGGCTGGAAAATGTTTCGAAAGATGAAGCGAAGCGCACTCAACCTTGCCGTGTTTGCCGCTTGCTTTTTGGTGATGCTGCTGGTCAACCTCGGCTTGTTTTCCTTCTCTTCTATTTATTTGATCCTTCTTTCGGCTGTCGTTGGGCTGGTGCTTTTTGCGCTGGACTCGGTCAAAACGGGGAAAGGAGCGGATAAATGATCTATCTGAAGCTGTTTTGGGAATTTCTCAAGGTTGGTCTGTTCACCTTCGGCGGCGGCTACGGCTCGATCCCCATCATCCGCGACGCGCTTTTGAATAACCCTTGGATGGGCGCAGACGAGGAAATGTTTTCCTATATCATCGGTGTTGCCGAATCGACCCCCGGCCCGATTATGATTAACGCCGCCACCTACATCGGAAACGGATGCGCAGGCTTCTTCGGAGCGCTCGCGGCTACCGTCGGCGTCGTCACCCCTTCCTTTGTCATCATTCTTCTGATTGCCCGCTTCCTCGGCGGCTTTATGCAAAAAAAGGGAACGCGCTACGTTCTCGATACCGTCAAGCCCTGCGTCATCGGCATCATCCTTTGCACGGGTATCTATCTCATTCTCTCGGGACTTCTGCCGCGCATCAACACGCTTCTTGACGGCTCGTTTTTTTCGGTGTCAAGCCTTCCCGAGTGGCGCACGCTTTTGATGTTTGCTCTGGTTTTTCTCCTTCGGCTCGGCTGGGCCCTTTGGAAGAAGAGGGCCATCTCGCCCATCCTTTCCATCGGCATCGCCGCCGTGCTGGGAATCGTTGTTTACGGAGTGTAATATGCAGTTGAACGAAGTACAAAAAAAGCTCTTTGACCTTCTGGTGGAAAAAAAGCTCCCGCAGACGGATCTTTTCAGCGTGATGCTGGTGCTCACCAAGGAGGAAAAGGCAAGAAAAATGATTGACTATCTTCTCAAAGAGGAGAGTCCGACCCCCGATCAGATCTGTGAGCAGGCGGGGAGGATCGCCTTCGAGGAAGAAAAAAACTCTTGACAAGTTCCGCTCGCCTTGTTATAATCTCCTCATCCATCAAACCTGTGAACAAGAGTAGTACGTCCGTGCTTGTTTTCTTCCAGAGAGCCGCGTTTGCTGGAAAGCGGCAGAAAACTTCGGTCGGAATGGGCTTGTGAGGGCAACCTGAACGCTTTGGTAGGGAAGACGGGCTCCGACCGTTACATCGGTAGCGTATGTCAGTACGTGAAGTGCGCCGCAAGGCGAATTTGGGTGGTACCGCGGATTTGATTCGCCCCAAACGTGTTTCGTTTGGGGCTTTATTTTTTTTCAAGGAGGCACAATATGATCTACAACGGAATTGATTTTGATACCTATTTTAACAACTATCCCGATGAAAACGGCTATTTCGGGAAATACGGCGGTGTGTATATTGACGAGAAGCTGAAAAGCGCGATGGCGGAGATCACCGAAGCGTACTTCTCCATTTGCCAGTCGAGAAAGTTCATCGCAGAGCTTCGCCGCATTCGCAAGGAATTTCAGGGAAGACCGACTCCCGTCACGCACCTGGAGCGTCTGTCCGATTATCTCGGCGGCAAGGTTCAGCTCTACGCCAAGCGTGAGGATTTGAATCACTCGGGCGCACACAAGCTCAATCACTGTATGGGTGAGGCGCTTCTGGCAAAATATATGGGCAAGAAAAAGGTGATCGCGGAAACCGGCGCGGGTCAGCACGGCGAGGCTTTGGCCACGGCGGCGGCCTATTTCGGCCTCGAGTGTGATATTTATATGGGCTCGGTCGACATCAAAAAGCAAGCCCCCAACGTCGCCAGAATGAAGATCCTCGGCGCAAACGTCATTGAGGTCACCCACGGCCTGCAAACCCTCAAGGAGGCCGTCGACGCCGCGTTCGACGCTTACAGCAAGGAATACCGCGACTGCATCTACTGCATCGGCTCCGTTCTCGGGCCGCATCCCTTCCCGATGATGGTGCGTGACTTCCAAAGCGTGGTCGGCATCGAGGCCAGAGAGCAGTTTATGGAAATGACGGGTCACCTGCCCGACGCCATTGTCGCCTGCGTCGGCGGCGGGTCCAATGCGGCGGGTCTGTTCGCAGGCTTTTTGAATGATCCGGTCGAGATCTACGGCATCGAGCCGCTTGGCAGAGGGCCCAAGCTCGGCGATCACGCCGCAAGCCTTAAATACGGCACCGAGGGCGTGATGCACGGCTTCAACAGCATTATGCTCAAGGACGAAAACGGCGACCCCGCTCCCGTTTATTCCGTTGCCAGCGGTCTGGACTATCCCTCTTCCGGTCCGGAGCACGCCTTCCTGCACGAGCTCGGCCGCGTCAAATACGACGTCATCGACGACGAGGAAACCATCGACGCCTTCTTCAAGCTCTCCCGTATGGAGGGCATCATTCCCGCCATCGAAAGCTCTCACGCCGTCGCCTTCGGTATGAAGCTGGCAAAAGAGATGAAAAAAGGCTCCGTCCTCATCAATCTCTCCGGTCGCGGAGATAAGGATATGGACTACGTCATCGAGCACTACGGCATCCGATAATCAAAAAACGAAAAGAGTCGGGAGACTCTTTTCGTTTTTTTCACTATTTTTCCTTATAATATAACATACAGTGGCAAAAGCCCTCGAAATCAGGGTCGGCCATCTGCTCGCGAAACTCCTTGCAGATGCACTTGGTGTCCTCGCTTTTGGTTCTGCGACACGGGCAGTATCCCCCGTTTTGTTTTAAGCCCTCACGGATCATTGCCACCACCGAGGCGTCCTCGTTCAGGCGGATCTTGGGCTTCATACGCCCAGCTCCTTTAAGATCAGAAGAAGCGCATCCTTGGGGTACAGTCCCGTTTTTCTTTTGACGACCTCGCCGTTTTTGAAAAAGATGAGCGTCGGAATGGCTTCAATGCCGAAACGGTTGGCAAGAGCAGGCTCTTCGTCCACGTTGACCTTGTAAACGCGAAAGCCTTCCTTCTCGCGATCCAGCTCCTCTAAAATCGGTGCGATCATCTTGCACGGGCCGCACCAGCTTGCCCAAAAATCAACCAGAATCAGATCGCTGCTTTCGACAATGGCCGCGTCGAATTCCTTTGCTTTGATTTCTCTCATTTCAGTCTCCTTTTTTTCTTTTTTTGCTTGACATCCAAGCACATTATACCATAAGATAAAAGAAAAAACACCTATTTTGCAAAAAAAATAATAAACGGAATGATTTCGCCCAAGCAACGTATAATAAGGAGAACAAATCGTGAAAATAACGAAAGGAAAACGAAACAAATTGCTTTGGTGGTCTGTCGCGCTCTTGCTCTCACTCTTTTCTTGCTATCTGATATTGAATGTTTGCGCGCTTGCCGGCGCAAAACAGGAGATGCTTCCTCTTGATCGGGCGGACGAGATTTCTCCCGTCGATGCGATCTTGGTTCTGGGGGCGGGTGTGCGTGAGGATGGCTCTCCTTCCAATATGCTCGAGGACCGACTCTTGACGGCACTTGCATTGTACCGTGCCGGTGTCAGCGATACGATTCTCGTCAGCGGCGATCATGGGAGTCTTGCCTACGACGAGGTTGGCACAATGAAGCGATACCTGGTCGAAAACGGCGTTCCGGCCGACCGTGTCTTTATGGACCACGCGGGCTTTTCTACCTATGATTCGCTTTATCGTGCCGAAGCGGTGTTTGGAGCGAAAACGCTCGTGGTCGTCACGCAGGAGTACCATTGCGCCCGCGCACTTATGGTCGCCCGCTCTCGCGGGATTGAGTGTCTGGCCACTCCTGCACCCGTTTTATCCTGGGAAGGAGAGGGCTATTCGATGCAGCCTTGGTATTCCTTCCGCGAATCCCTTGCCCGCTGTAAGGACTTTTTGTATTGTGCGCTTCGCATCAAGCCGCAGTATCTCGGCGATCCGATCAGCCTTCAGGGAAGTGCGGAGCTGACCGATTAGTTCCGTCCCGTCAGCTTTTTTGTCGTTTTTGCACAGATTAAGACGAGCGATGAGAAGGCGCGGTTGTCATTTTTGAAAAAAGGTAAAAAATTCCGAAAAAAGTATTGACAATTCGGCATTCATTTGGTAAACTGTAAATCCACCGCCGCTTGGGGAGCACCCCGAGAGAGGAAGGGTAGGGAGCGAAAAAGCCTTGAAAAAAGAATTGAAAAAAATTCAAAAAAAGGCTTGACAAACCGACCCAAGGTGGATATAATAGCAAATGCTGCGTCGAGCAGCGCGAACCTTGAAAATTGAACAACAAAGACAGAAAAATGTACAAAGAACTAG
>JAZRZQ010000133.1:0-3109 GCA_045601445.1 Eubacteriales bacterium
GGTGTAGCCCGCGATTTCGCAAACGTAGAAATGGTGGATCTTGCCGTCGTTTTGGACGCGAACGCCGTCGATCTCAAAAGAAGCGTCCGCCGAAATCTTGGCGGCATCGATCTTGGTAAGGCCGTCGTAATCACTGCGCGGAGCGTAGCAGGCAAGGCTCGAGACCTTGGAAGAATCGGCCACCGTCAGAGAGATCTCGGGAGAGGAGTAGCTGAAGCGAACGGCCGAGGGGCCAAAGGCAAAGAGCTCCGCGACCGATTTGGCGTTCTTTTCGACGTTGACGCGAATCTTGCCGTAGGCATAGTTCCAGTTGACGGCAGAGACCTCGCCCATTTGTGCGCCTTCCCCGATGGTAAGGCTCAAATTGACCGTGTAGCGACGTTTCACACCGTCGTCGCAGGTCACGGTTTTATCAACGCGAGAAGCGGCTGCGGGAGAGCCGTTTGCGAAGTCCTTGTTCATCGTACCGCTCACGCGCTCGTACTGCCCTGCGGCGGCAACCTCAAGATGCGAATAGTCTCCGTTTTTGAAGGTGGTGGAGACGTTGTGAACGCCCAGCTCTCCCGCAGGCAACGAGCAAAACTCGGGAGATTTGTAATATGCGGTCGGGGTGGCGGCATCGGTGTAGACGCGCCAGGTGATCTCGGCTCCGCCATCCTCCGCGCGCAGATTCTTGGCAAAGGTGACGTTATCATAGGTTACCGAGCCGATGCCGTTGGTGAACAGAAAGGTGGTGTTGTTTCTACCGCGCGGCTGAATGGTCAGATTTTTATAATACAGATCGGCAGGAGAGCCCGACTTGCGGCAGGCAGAGGAGAGGGCGGTCGAGCTATCCCAATACAAAACGGGAGTGGGATATTCTTCCGTGGAGAGCCCCTCGATCGTGACGAGGTGGTCAACGGTGGCATCGGTGGTTCTGATGTCGGGGAAGGCCTGACCGTTCGTCAGAACGCAGGCGTTGACCTCACCGATGACATAAATGACGACCTTGTCCTCGGGGGCAAGGGAAAGCTTTGAGATCTGATTCAAATAGACCCGTCCGATCGAGTTTTCGGCTGTGGCAGCGGACGTGGCAGCGCCACCCTCCGTGCCGTCCTGCGAGACGTAGAACTCGTAGGTTTTCGGTGCGGCGGCAAACGCAAAATCAAACGGTACGCCGAACAGGGGGCTTGCAAAGAAAACAAGGGCAAGGCAAAACGCGATCCATCTTGTTTTGATTTTCATAATCAATCTCCTTACTGCGTGTAGCATTTATTTACATTATAATACCAAATCAAGCCCAAGTCAATTGCTTTTGCATATAACAAAACAAGATTCCAAACCAATCGCAGTGTGAGAAAAACAAAAAAGGTAATTTTGAAAACTACCTTTTTGTGTGAGGCCACGAGGCGTTGGTTTGGTTGATGGTACTTTAAATTAAGAACACATCACTTCGTGCTTTGCTCCAAGTACGGAACACGAGCGCGGTCAAACGCAAAATTTTCAGGTGGATGTGTAATAAAAGATGACCTCGTCTCTATCAGCGCTCGATTTCGCCGAATTGTTTTCGTAGAAATACCGAAGATATTTGATCTGAAAGGTTCGCATCCGAATTGCCTCTCGATATTGACTTGCCGCTTCGACAGAATGAATCGTTCCTGCCAAAATCGAATAATCCTCGGAAGAGGAAACCTTCTGTTGCAGTTGTTTTTCGGCTTCTCCCGATGCCAGCCAATCCTCCTGCATTTTTTGAAACAAGAGCCGATCCTGCTCGGTCAGCAAAGCTTGGTATTGTTCGCACGTGGCACTCAATTCCCTCATCCAAAGCGCGGCATATCGGTTTTCGCGTTCCACCAAAGCCGCCGTGGAAGAATCCACCTCTTCCGAACGATAATCGGCGTCGATGGGATTGTCCTTCCACTTTTCAACGAAAGCCGCTTGTTGCTCCGACAGAACCCACGTATTTGTGATCGGATCAAGTTCATTTCTCGGGGTTAAGCCGTTTTCTTCCGAAGTGGAAATTCTTGTGTTTGTCTCCATGCCGGCCGAACCGTTTGGCTGTGTAGACACTGCACCATAATCGCAGGATGGCAGAAAAACAACGAGTAGCACGATACACATCAACAATGAACAGAAAATAATTCTTTTCATAGTATTCTGTACTCCCTTTCATCTATCATGGGACAGGAGATAACAGAACCGTCCCCTTTGTCCTTGCTTATGCTTATATCGAAGAACATTCAGAAAAAATACGTAAAGAGAGAAGATTTTCTTCTTGTTGGTTGCCGCCATCACTTTCCAGCAAGTAATGCAAATATTTAACTAACGCAACCCTTTCTCGATACGCCTCTCGTTGCTGAGAGATGAATAACCACTTGGAAGAAGAACCCATTGGAACGGAATCGGTAAGAATATGATCTTCAAATAAAAATCGACTTTTCATATACTCTTCCCATTCTTTTTGAGTTTGAACTAAGCTTTCCTTTTCAGAATCCGAAAGAATCAATTGAAAAGAATCAATCGATTTTTTGAGTTCTTCTTGCCAAAGACCAAGATATTTCTTCTCTACAGCAATAAATTCTTGTGTTGTCGTTGCATTGCTAAGTTCCGAAATATAATTTTTGTCGATTATGTTTTGTTGGAAAAATAAATCAAATTTAGATTCTCCGTTTCCGATTTGATATCGATCAAACGATTCATAATCGATTTTCACAGGAAATTCTTCGTTCTCTTCCGTCAAGGTTTCAATCGTAGTCGTATTCGTAGTACAAGTTTGAGTCATTTCTGAATTTGAGCAAGAACATAAAAGAATAGCAATTAAAAATGGCATCAATATGTAATAATATCTTTTCATGGCAACCCCCTGTAAGTTCTTTCATAAGTACCATTCACAAACATATCAGCTTTATCAATGATATAAGCAACACTCATTTTAAAAAGCTATTAAGGAATTCATTAAATTCTTTTTCGTCACAACTTTTTCGAACATAATAAACCTCACCATTTTTTACATATTCAGCCCAGTAATAACAAACCATTTCATAATCTCCATTTTGATAAGATATTTTCACAGCATTTCCGTTAACCGACATTGGATCTCCAACAAAATAACTATAAAATTTGATTGTTT
>JAZRZQ010000134.1:0-20969 GCA_045601445.1 Eubacteriales bacterium
AAGGCCGCTTCCCTCTCCGTTTGCAAGATCAACATTGACTCCGACCTGCGTCTCGCTTTGACCGGAACCGTTCGTCAGTACTTCAACGAGCATCCCGATCACTTCGATCCCCGTCAATACCTCAAGCCTGCAAGAGCCAACATCAAAGAGGTCGTTCGCCACAAGCTGGTCAACGTGCTCGGTGGCGCCGGCAAGCCCAGATCCAAAACAACCAAAAAAAAACACCAAAGCCGATCGGCTTTGGTGTTTTTTTGTGCATTTTACAATCTGGGAAATTCGTACCGGAGAAATTCGTCGGTCATCATATACTCCACGATGACCTTCAGATACTTCAGCTTTGCTTCCTGAACGACGGTCGGCATCGTTTTGCTCTGCTCGCCGGGAATCTCCAAATTGAACAGCCCCTTGTATTCAATATCGCCAAGTCCTTTCATCACGTCGGCAAAATCGACGCCGCGTCTCATGTGGCAAAACGGCATCAGATGCTGATCGCGCGACGTGTCGTTGTTGGCGATATGCAGCGCCTTGAGGTAAGAGCCTGCTTTGCGGATAAACTCGCCCTGTGACTGCGAAACCATTCCGCGAGCATTGGCAACGTGCAAATGTCCCGTATCAAGACAGATGCCGAGATTCTTTCCTCCGCAGTTGGAGATGATCTCAAGGAGCTGCTCGGCGGAAACGACGTCGGGATTGGAAAAGAGATTCTCCAGACAAAGAGAAATCTCGCTTCCTTTAACGAAATCGACAAGCTCCTGCAGACGCGAATACTTCAAGGCAAGTCGCGCCTCCTGCTCCAAATCGTCCCCTCCGTTAAAATGAACGACGGTGTTTTTCACACCCATCGCATCGAGTAGAACCAATTCCTCTTTCATAACGTCAACGGTCCCCTCGTCACAAAGCAGGCGTCTGAAGGTCAGGTGTGCCTGCGGAACGGAGAAGTTTTTGGATTCGATGTAGGAACGGAAATCTCGGCCGACCTTTTCCAAAGACACGCCGGTGCTTTCACTGCGCTCCACCATCATTCTCAAATGCTCGATGGAAAGCTCGGTGGAGTGAAACCCGTGTTGAATAAAACGATCAACCATTACCTCCGGTTCATCGGGAAACAGATATGCCGATGTAATCGAAATCGGAAAATTTAGAGCCATAATACAACCTCCTGAAAATTATTTTCTGAGTTCCTTAGCAAGCTCCGCCAAGGCGGCGTCCTTACAATTGGCAAAGAAAAGCTTTTCGAAGGCTTCCCCTGCAAGCGCGCCCTTGACCAAATCGCGGTCAATACGCTTGAGGCACTCGTCGATCGGGAGAAGGGTCTCGGCGCGAACGGCATCGAGAATCTTTTTGTTTCTCTGCTCGGGAACGACTCTCTCCTTCGGATAGCCCTGACCGTGACCGAAGCCGAAGAGCTTCTCGAACATATAAGTCAGATTCAGCTCTCCGCCCCAACCGAAGCCCTTGGCAAAGGGAATGGCAACGGCATTACCGTCGTTGACGTGGGCAAAGGTATAAGCGTCCACGGGATCCTCGATGTGCCCGCAGATCACATTCGGAAAGCTGTTCATCGCAAGCATGGCGCCTTCTCCCGTTCCGCATCCGGTCACAACGTAATCAGCCGCCCCGCTGTTGAGAAGAAGTGCGCCCAAAATACCGACCTGAACGTAGGTGAGCTGAACCTCGTCGTCAGCGGAGAACATTCCGTAGTTGTCAACGGTATGTCCCATCGGCTCGACGACCGCCTTAAGCTGTTGGAAGATCAGCTCGTTTTTTGCCGCCTGGCTGTTTTCGTTAATCAATGCAATTCTCATTTTTGCTTCCTCACTTTACAAAATCTTTTCTCATTGGATTAAAAAAGTCGATCATCATGCCGCCCTCGAGAGCGACACAGCCGTGAATCACACCGTTTTGCTTCAAGAGGGTATCCCCTGCCTTAACCTCGTAGACGTTTTCGCCTACCGTAAAGCGAAATCTGCCCGAAACGATGTAGGTGATCTGGGTATGAGGATGGCTGTGAAGGTCACCGACGGCACCCGTTTCAAATACGTTTTCCACACACATCGCCTCGTCCGAATACGAGAGAATGCGGCGGGTAACGCCCGGTGCGGCGTCCTGAACCTCGGCGTCCTGATGATAAAGCACCTCGCGATCGCGATATTCTTTTGCGTTCATAATCTTCTCCTTTACGGTTGTTTTCCGATATAGGCAAGAATGCCGCCGTCGACGTACAAGATCTGTCCGTTGACGAAATTGCTGGCATCCGAAGCCAAAAAGACGGCAGGACCAACCAGATCGTCCGTTGTTCCCCATCGGCCTGCGGGCGTTTTCGAGAGGATGAAGCGATCGAAGGGATGAGGGCTTCCGTCGGGCTGTTTTTCGCGAAGCGGTGCCGTCTGCTCGGTGGCAATGTAGCCCGGCCCGATGCCGTTGCACTGAATGTTTGCTCCACCGAATTCCGAGCAGATATTACGGGTGAGCATTTTCAAACCGCCCTTGGCCGCGGCATAAGCGCTGACGGTCTCTCGACCGAGCTCACTCATCATCGAGCAAACGTTGATGATCTTACCGTGACCCTTGGCGATCATATCGGGAATGACGGCCTTACTGCAAATAAACGGAGCGATCAGGTCGACGTCGACGACCTTGGAAAAATCCTCCACGCTCATATCACACATCGGAATCCTTTTGATGATCCCCGCGTTGTTGACAAGAATGTCAATCACACCGACGCGCTCGCGAATGGAGCGAACCATCTCGGTCACGGCGCTCTCATCCGTAACGTCGGCACAAAAGCCGAGAGCCTCAACGCCTGCCTCGCGGTACGCCTCTTCCCCTGTTTTGATATGTTCGGGCTTTGAGGTGTTAAAGCAAACCACAGCTCCCGCCTTGGCAAGACCCACACCGATCGCAAGACCGATCGAATGAGCACCGCCCGTTACGAGAGCGACCTTTCCTTGAAGAGAAAACAAATCCATCTCTGCCTCCTTAATCGTCAAACTCAATATACATCACCGTGTCGCAATGCCAGCCGCCCGTGTGAGCGGAGTAAGTTCCCTCGTGCCAATAAAGGGGCATATTATCC
Organism: Eubacteriales bacterium; assembly: GCA_045601445.1. Classification (GTDB taxonomy): domain Bacteria; phylum Bacillota; class Clostridia; order Oscillospirales; family SIG627; genus RGIG5579. The sequence continues at coordinate 3,077 of JAZRZQ010000134.1, forward strand.
TGCGCACCGATCGGCACGGTCGGACGCCAGATCTTGACGTTCTTTTCCGCGGGAATGCGACGGATGCACTGCTCCAATTCATAGCTCTTGCCAAAATTTTTGGACACGTACGACTCCAGCACACGCGCCTTGCCTTCGAAGCGGGCAAGATAGATGCGGTTGGTATCGGAATCGGTGCAGGAAACGAACTTCGGCTCATACCCTGCCTCTCCGACGCCGTTGTAGTAGGCCATACCGCCAAGATAGGTCTGAGAACCGTCGAAAATATCTCGTGCCAAAAATTCTCCCGCCTTGCAGATAGGCTCGGAGATCTGCCAAGCGCCGTCGCGGAAGGTCGCGGAATAATAGGTGGGAAGAGTCGGGTCGGGGTTATTGATGTGATCCACCGTGAAGGTCGCAAAGCCGACTCTGAGCGGTAACGTGGAAGACACCTCCAGCAAGCGAGAGGAGCCCCACTCGGGTGCGCGATAAACAACGGAAAGCGCCTCAAGATCCATCACGCGGCCGTCGTCTCGGTACAAATTAAAGTCGAGCTCTTTGCCGTCGGGTGACAGCAGCTGTCCGTCCGAGCGGAAGAGCGCACTGCGGATGCTATGCTCCATCGACTTATAGGGATGACCGTAGAGCGCAAACAAAAACTGCTCATCCGTGCCGCCCTCTGCGGGAATGATCTGCTTGCGAACGTCAAAATAAAATAAAGACTTGGTCTCTCCGAGATTTTTGACGTAAACCTTTTTCTCCTTCAGGTACTCGTCGAATTTTTGACCGGGGTCGGTATCCAAAAAGACTCTGGCATCGCTCCAGGTTTCGCCCTCGTCCCTCGAATAACGGAACACCCATTGATAACCGTTGAGTCGGGAGAACATCCAGAGCTCGCCTCGGGCGGTGTTCTCGTAGATCTGAACGTAGGTGACCGTTCCGTCGTAAGGAAGCAGTCTTTCCTTGCCGAATGAATCCACATCGTAGGGCTTCTCGGTAAAGCGATAGCGTACACTGGTAACCTGATGTCCGGTGTAGGCCACGAAAATTCTGCCGCTTTTCAAAACACAAAGCGAAGGAGCGTTATGCTCGTCGGCATAGGTGCAATTCAAATCGCAGAGGCGAACGTCGCGGCTGGGTGTGCGACTGCACTTGGCATCCAGCTGCTTGACGCGGATCTCACCGACGTCGGTATAGTAGCCTACGTAGGTCATTCCGTTGTCGGCAACCACCGCCTTGGAATGAATCCACCAGTCGGTATTGGCGCGTTTGATCCGACGCTCAACACAGCGATCCAATTCTATCATAATACAAAATCCCCCTTTGTCAGTTTGATTCCATTATAACGCATTCAAGGAAAAATGATGGCAAAAAAACAAACAAAAAGGGTTGAATTTCGAAACAAAACCGTTTACAATATCTTTGAGGTGATCCAATGTTCTTTCAAAATCAAGATGCGGCATTTCGACTCCTTGGCGTGTATCGCGTCAAGAGAAAAAAACGAGAGATTTCAGAGCGCGATCGCAAGCACTGCGCGATCTCGCTTCGCTTATCCGGAAAAAGCTTCATCCGAACCGACGAAAGCGTTATGGAAGCGGATGCAGGCTGTGTTGCCTATTTTCCGCACGGATGCGATTACGTCAGACACACGCCGGAAGACGAGGAGCTGATCGTGCTTCACTTGGACGGCTTCGGGAAGATCACGGATCGGATCGAGGTGGTGAAAGCTCCTGAAACCGAGCCGCTGTTTCAGGCACTTCTTGATACGTGGGAGAGCCAGGAAACGGGCTCGTACCAACGATGTATGTCCCTATTATACCGCATTTTTGAAAATATGCAACACCAAGCGGATCGCTTGAACGTTAACGCTCCGAAAATGATCGAAGAGGCCGTTCATATCATCCGTCGCAGCTTCAGGGACGCAAATCTGACGGTAGCGAGTCTTGCCAAGCGATGCTACGTAAGCGAGGTTTATTTTCGAAGGCTATATCGCGCCGGTCTCGGGGAAAGCCCTCTGCAGACGATCCTGACGATGCGCTTTGACTACGCCCTGCGTCTGCTTCGCTCCGAATACTTTACCACAAAGGAAGTGGCCAAGCTTTCAGGCTTTTCCGACGCAAAATATTTCAGAGCGTCCTTCAAAAAGCGCTTCGGCATCTCGGTCAGCGAGTATTTAAAACGAAATACAATTTAAGAATTTGTTTTTTGCATCGGAGTAAACAGAATCCCTTCTTCACAGCGCCTCTCTCCGACGGTGCGGTAGCCTCTTTTTCGGTAAAAGGAAAGCGCCTGATCCGATGAATTGAGCGTAATCAGGTCAGCTTTTATCTGTGCTTCAAGAAACAAAAGCATTTTCGTGCCAAATCCTTGTCTCTGACGAAAAGCAGAGACGTACAGCATCAGAATATGACCTTCACCCTTTATTGCGCCGACTGCCACAAGTTCGTTTTTTTGATAGGCACCGAACATCGAAACACCGTTCATCGCGCAGTTCATCGCCAAGCTGATCGGATCGACCAGATCGCGAAAGGTCTCCATCCCTTGCAGGGACGTGTTGTCCTTCTCCGCAGCATAAAAGCTCTTCCAAAGAAGCTCGGACGCTTTGGAAAAATCGGAATCGGTCAAAGGACGTATTTTCATAGACGCCACCTCACTTGTTTTCATACTATCGAAAAACGACGCGGAAGTCAAGGCAAATTTTCCGACAAAAATATTGAAAAATCTGCAAAAGCATCTTGCCAAACGGAAAAAAAAAGAGTATACTGTCGGGTATAAATCAACCGAGCAGAATATTATTTGGAGGGAAATATTTATGAACACGAATCTTCGTCCCGAATCCATGAAACGCATTACCACTCTCGCCCTTGCCAACGAGTTTATCGATCAGCAGGTCAAGGAGATCCGCGAGCAGGTACAAGACAAGAAGGTGCTGCTTGCCCTTTCCGGCGGTGTTGACTCCTCGGTCGTTGCCGCTCTTTTGATCAAGGCCATCGGCAAACAGCTCGTTTGCGTACACGTTAACCACGGCTTGATGAGAAAGGGCGAAAGCGAGCAGGTCATTGAGGTTTTCGGCAAGGAGCTTGACGCAAACCTGATCTACGTTGACGCTACGGACCGTTTTCTCGGTCTGCTTGAAGGTGTCAGCGAGCCAGAAAAGAAGAGAAAAATCATCGGCGGTGAGTTCATCCGCGTTTTCGACGAAGAAGCGTCGAAGCTTGAGGGCATCTCCTTTCTTGCTCAGGGAACGATCTACCCCGACATTCTCGAGAGTGACGGCGTAAAGGCTCACCACAACGTCGGCGGCCTGCCCGAGGATATGCAGTTTGAGCTGGTCGAGCCCATCCGCCTTCTTTACAAGGACGAGGTTCGCATTGTCGGTGACGCGCTCGGTCTTCCCCATAATATGGTCTACCGCCAGCCCTTCCCCGGCCCGGGACTGGGCGTTCGCTGTCTCGGTGCCATCACCCGTGATCGTCTCGAGGCGCTTCGCGAGGCCGATGCGATCCTTCGCGAGGAATTTGATAAAAACGAACTTGCGGGCAAGGTATGGCAGTACTTTATCGCCATCCCCGACACCAAGAGCGTCGGCGTGAAGGACGGCAAGCGCTACGAGGGCTGGCCCGCCATCATCCGCGCGGTCAACACCACCGATGCGATGCGCGCCACCATCGAAGAGATCCCCTACTCCCTGCTCCATCACATCACCGATCGTATCACCCACGAGGTCGACGGCATCAACCGCGTCTTGTACGACCTGACTCCCAAGCCGATCGGCACGATCGAATGGGAATAAGGGGAATAATACTAAATGGCTTACAATACCCCGAATTCTTATAAAGATTTCGGGGTATTTGTACACAACGGAGGGAATAAAAATGACGCTTGAAGATAAAAAGGAAGCTTTACTTAATGCTCTTGGCGAATCTTGGGATAAGATGTTTCGAGACTTCAAATGGAAGGAGTCGGAAAACAACGCGAATTTATTTGAGTTGAGTGGAGAATTAGGACCATATAATCCAATTCCGTATCTTGCAGGGTGTATAGATGCTAACAGCAGCAGAATTTGTGTAGAATACAACCCTAAAGAAGACCGCATTGGAATATATCTTAAATATAGGCCTATTGATTCCAAATTCCGAGGTGACCTCGAAAACATCTTTAATAAATATACTCCGTTTGATATGAAATTGTCATTTGAAGAAAATTTGACACCCACCATATCCAGAGAGGAAAGAGTTGAGCCGACAGAATTTGCTGCTTTTTTAGATAATTTTCGAAAAGCATACAATGAATATTTTGCTATTTTCTATATGGTTACTGTATGCGAAACGGAATGGTATGACGGTTTTGCTTTTAAATGTTACGATGTTTATTAAAAACTGACAGCAGGTTTTGACAGCAAAAACCTGTGATAATACAGATAATAGAGATAATTCGCATACAAAGAGTTCCTATTATCGTCGAAAACGAGAACTTTTTGGTAAGTTTCGGTGTATACGATATTGAGTGGGAATAATACCAAAACCCACGAAATCCCCTATTTTTCAAAGGCTTTCGGGGGTTTTTCTATCGTGGTGACACCACTTTGTATTTTTGAAATAAAAAAGAAATGCTCTGCTTTTTACGGCAGAGCATATCTTTTATTTTTATTCGATATCCAAAATATCTGCCGTTCCGCAGTACGTCAGGTTCTTGCATCGGCGCAGGAGAGAGGCGGGCACGGCGGCCGTTTCCCGATCCAGCAGTGCGTGCTTCAAAGGTCCGTGTTGCCACGGGCGGTTCAGGGCGATATAGATCTTCCTTGCGGCAAGGATCTGCTTCATACCCACCGTGACACACCATTGCGGCATCCCCTGCAGATCGCCCCTATTATAGCCGTAGGCGTTGATGGTCTTGGTCTCTCGGGAAATGGGAAGCACTCTTGTGCCCAAGTCGGCAAATTCGTCGGCAGTCATAGCTTCCTCCGGCTCGTTAAAGGCTACGTGCCCATTGATGCCCAAGCCGCCGAAGCAGGCATCCACACCGCCCAATTCTTCGATCAGGCGGTCATATTCCGCCTCTTTGCCCGCTTCGGGGAAATGGCGCTGGCTTTCGGGCATCACCAGATCCTCCCGCACCAGATCGTAAAACTCCCGTTTCATCCTGCCCCAAAAGCTGAGGGGATCATCCTTGCCTACGGTTTCGGTAGGACTTAGCATATACTCATCCATATTGATAAAATGCACGTTTTTCAGGGAAACGTTCAGGCGGTTGACCAGCTCTGCCAACAGAGGGTACTGGGCGGTAGGGCCAACCGGTACGATCATTACCGTCTTTTCACTCTTTGCGTTGTGGGCCATGATCTCCTCCAGCATCGTCAGCGCCATATCAAAATACACGTCGTATTCCGTGGGAACTACCTTACAGCGGATTCCGTTGATGTTTTTTTCCATATCATTCTCCTCTTTCATACACCGACACGTCGGCAATTACCGTTTTGACCACCTGTAGTCCTGCATCCAGAATGCACAGATCCGCCCGTTTACCGGGCGAAATACTGCCACACGTGGCATCAATTCCGATGACCTGTGCAGGGGTCAGCGATGCCATTCGCACTGCCTCATGCAGGGGAATATCGCAATCAAACACCAGGTTTCGCACCATTTGATCCAGAGCCTGAATGCTACCGGCATAGCAAGACCGATCCTCCACCAAAGCCACGCCGTCCTCTACTCGAACCTTGGTGCAGTCATCACCGCTCCCCAGACAGTACAGCTCCCGCGATTCCGGCAGACCCGCCGGAGCAATGGCATCGGAAACGAGGCAAACCCTGTCTGCCCCCTTTGCCCGATAGATCATCTTTGCCAGCAGCGGCGGAACATGATGGTGATCCGCGATCATTTCCGCCGTAATGGTATCGTGGGTCATAGCATACTCACACAGACCGTGACGGCGCTGACCGTTTGTCTTGTGAAGCGTGGACATAGCGCAATAAATATGGGTGCAATGGCGCATACCTGACGCTACCGCCGCGTCGATATCCTCCGGCTCTGCCGCATCATGCCCGCCCGAGACCAGAATACCGACTCTTGTCAGTTGAGCGATCATCTCCTGCATACCCGGAAGCTCCGGTGCCACAGTGACCTCCCGAATGATGTCGCGGTTTTCCAGAATCCACTCATAGCCGTGCTCCTTCGGGGTCAGCAAGGCTTCCAGAGGGTGTGCGCCTTTGGCTGACGGCGCGATGTAAGGGCCTTCAACGTGGATTCCAACATAGCGGCAACAATCCTGATGGGCGTCCTGCTGATACTGCCGATAAGCTGTCAAAAAGCGCTCCAGACGCGCTACCGGAGCACTGACCGTCGTGCATTGGGCTGAGGTAATGCCGCGGCTTGTCAGATACTGCGCCACAGTACGGAACGTTTCGGTCGTTGCCTGCATATAATCCTGTCCCAATGCGCCGTGATTGTGAATATCCACAAATCCGGGTGCAATATAAGGAAGCGCTTCGGAAGACTTCACCGCGTCGGGAATGATTTCGGTGATCGCACCATCGGCGCAAATCACCCTTGCCCTCGGCAAAATGCCGTCCGGAAGGATCACATTACCAAGATACTCCATCTTATTTCACCCCCAGCTTTGCAAGCACTTCTCCAACAGGGCTGATCCATTCTCCCTTGTTCTCTGCCAAGGCTTTGGCATAGAACAGCTCCTCCAGAGCCGCTTGATAGGAGATCTGACACAGATCGGATACAATCCGTGCGCTGCGGTCGATGAGCTTTTTATTGGACATGGCGAGGCTTGTCATCCAGTTCCCCGTGATCCTGCCCATTCGTGCCATAACACCGGTAGACAGGGTGTTCAGCAGCAGCTTGACCGCCAAATGCTCATAAAGATCCATACCGGTTTCGGGCATCGAAAGACCTGCTTCCTCCAAAGTCAGTTGAGCACTGCTTTCATACCGCCGTGCAGCCTCCCAAAAGCTTTCGGGTGCCGCCTTGGCATCAACCCACAGGGCAAAGGAAGCGGGAGAAGTTTCTCGGCGTGATGCCGACTCGCCTCCGATGGCAAAGCGCTTCAATGCCTTGCTGCTGATATCCGGAATCTTTTCAATTTGATTTTGGGTAAGACCCAATGCTTCATAGGTCTCCCTGCCCCACTCGATGCATCGTGGCTCCCGAAGAAAGCACCTGTACCACGCCGTTTCGGTGTCATAGTTGGGGTTCTTCACGAACGCCCAGGAAAGGGGCTGTTCCACCATATCCTCGGAGCAAAACGGCGGGGTCATAAAGGTTGGTGCCCGCTCCGTGGTATCGGTGAGCACATCCAAAAGGTATTCATCGGAAAACAGCGTGGCAAGTCCGCCTGCTTCGTAGGTGTTCTGTTCCATTTGAGAAATTCGGGCAATCAGGGACACACATTGCTCCTGCAAAAGCTGTTCGGTCATGGCAAGAAACTGCTGACCATACCAGCAGTAACCGAAGCATGGAGTCTGCACACCCGCAGCCTCCAAGAGATCCTGCAGGGCGCCTTCCAACGCCACCGCCGATGCAAACTGCTCAAAGGTGGACGATTGCATCCGAGTGGAGCCGGTCAGCGCCATAGGACCGCAGGGCAGGCTCAACACACGGCAAGCGGGATGTTCATAAACCTTTTTTGCACGGCTCAATTTTTGTGCGACCGGCTTCGGATCGGAGCAGATGAGCATATACACCTCGGCCCCCTCTTCCAGAGCCTGCTCTGCTGTGCCCAAAATAGAGGTGGTCTCACCGGTGGCGGTAACGCCTACCAAGAGATCCTTTTCACAAAGCCTCCACTCCCGTGCCTGAGCTCTGCCTAACAGAGTGGAATCCTCAAAGGATTCTGCGGCACGAATCACCGCATAGTCGCCACCGGTCATAATATTACCAACGGCTTCCAGCTTTTTTTCCAGCAATGCTTTTGCCTGAGGATACCGAGCCGATAGCTTACCGATGGCGTTGCGCCAGGATTGCTCCAGCCGCATGGAAAGCCGTCCCGAGGAGCCGCAACCGGAAAAGATTACCCTGCCGCCGTTTTTCAGGGTGCTGCGGATGGCGTCGGCAAAGGCGGCATATTCCGCGCCTTGCAATGTTTCGGCTGCCCGCTGCGCCATTTGCCGATCCACCTCCATCAGGAGTCGAATCCCCTCTTCCATAGAGCGGGCGTAGGTTTGAGAAAGATATCGGGTCAGAGGGTGGGGCTTTTCCGCATCCACAAAGCCCATTCGGTACTGTGTTTCCTTTTCTATGAACTCCGCCGCAGCCCGACGCGCCTGCCGACGAATCGTTTCTGCGTTCATCGTGTTTTCCTCCAGTTCAAAATGCCAACGCCCTGCGGTGCGATACGGCAATGAAGCTTTCGAATGCCGTTTGCCGTTTCCATCCCCAAAAGGACGAAGCCATCCTGAGTATGCAAGGAAGAAAGACTCCGAGGCAAATCATATTCGGTTTCATAGACAGACAGCGTAACCTCTGCCTCGGTACTGCCGGCGTTGATGACAAACAGGCTACGATGACCGCAGGCATCCTCCCAAGCACCTGCCTGCACAAGCTTCTCATGATTCCAGATCTGTCCCCGCAGGAAAGCAGAGCAGTTGAGCAGTGACATATTTCCTTCGACCACAGGAGGACGGAGCATCTCCGCCTCGGCAAAGAAGTCCCGATACTCCCAGCGGATCCCTGCCAGCTTTTTCAGGAAGGGAAACTGGACGGGATCATTAACGATCTCCGGATGAATCCAACCCAGTTGCTGACCGTAAACCAGTGACTGGGCGATGTTGAAGCGGAAATAATCCGCGTCATCGCGCTTGTTGTTGGTAATGACTCTGCCGAAGATGGCAGTTCTGCCACCATAGACCCGAGAATACGCGGGAACGCTGTCGATCTGTACCCAAGTCCAGGACAGGTAACCGTCCAGCGCACCGGAGTACACCTCGGAAGTGGATTCACTGATGATGGCAAAGTCCTCCGGGGCATCGGAGCGGATACCGGCGATGAGCTCATGGTAGGCCTTCCACCAGAAATCGCTCCAGCCCGGGACGTGCAAATGGGTTTCGTCGCAGCACTGCTCATAGGCGGTGGACACCACATCCAGATAAACTCCGTCCATACCGAAATCCGAATAAAGCTTTCGGCACACCTGTCGCATTTCGTTTTTCCATGTAGTCGTAGTGGGACACATTCGGGCAAAGCGAACCGCCTGACCGGTGGGTTCGGTGCTGGCGTAGGTGGTATAGATGGGATTTCCGTTTATATCCTTTGCGGTGGCAGGCAACGCCTCGGTTTCAAAGCGGTAATCGTCGCCACGGCGGTCACACATATCCCAGGAATAGCCGGCAACGTAGGGAATCACCCGAATATCTGCCTGCTTGAGTGCGCGCATCCCCTCCTTCAGGTCATGATGCACCGGAAAGTAATGGGGATTATCGTTATTAAAGGGAACCCAATGCCAGTTATACAGATGGTAAGTCACAGGAACACCGATCTCCTGCCGAAATCTAACTGCCAGTCGGTACCAATCGCGGCTGTCCCGATCCGGATACTTTTCCCGAAGAGTAATGGGAAAGGGGTTGGCATCCGGATTTTCATTCGGCATAAAGTGCATGATCCATACCGGCGTATTACGAAACCATTGGGGTGTATCCGCTCTGCCGCGCAGAGGGGACAGCCACTTGGCTTCGCGAAATACAAATTCCCGATAAATTTCGGTAGCATCAAACCAATCGCCGCTGAAGCGCTGCCACACCATAACACCGGGCAACGAAAAAGAATTGCCGACATGACGCTGATAGTTTGGGGTCACCTCGGTGGAAAGCATGGTGCATTCCGATCGGGGCGCACCGATGATATTGATAAACTTGGGCGTTCCGTCAGGATCATGAATGCCCATATAGAAGCCGTTATAGGCATCTGCGGCTTTGTCCATAGCTACAGGATTATACAGGGCGGCAAATGCCATATTGACCTTGACACCGGTAGGATATTTGCCGCGGAAGGTATAGCTGCGCTTGTTGAACTGCCGTAAAAGAGCGCCGCTACCCACGGAAACATAGGCTGTTTCAAAGCCCTGTGCCAAGCATTGGGGATAGGTTACATTGGTGACGGACCAGCGGTCACTGCGGTTAATTACCTTCATTTTCCAAACAATTCGGCTGACGGCAGGCTCTAAAAATGCTTCCGCTACCACGGTAATACCGTTCACTGCTCCGTTTTCCGGGTCGGACAGGGTGATGCGGACATAGTTCTTCCTTTCCAGAATTTCTACCCGATCCCAGCTGTAGCCTGCATCCAACAGCAAAGCACGCTGATGCACCATATCCCACAGGTCGATCTCAAACAGCGGCCAGCTTTGACAATTCGTTTCTTCGGCGGCATAGAAGGGGGTCACCCATACGCCGGTACGGGTCTGCAGCAGATGCATTTGCAACTTGTTTGCACCAAGCGCCACCGATTTTTCCACGAAGGGAACGCTTACGGATTCCTCGGGCTCCGGAGTCCTTGATTCCAGCGAAGATGCCGCCGCAAAAAAATCCTGCGCTATTTCCAGCAGGAACCAGGCACCGGGACTGTTCTTTCCGGACAGGTAGCGCAGGTCACCGTTCATTCCTGCCATTTCCGAGAAGGTCTGGACAAATTCCGCCTCCACATGGTAGGTGGGAGTACCACCGATCACGGCAAAGTAGCCATCGGTCCCGTTTACCGCCACGGCCTTTTTGAAGGTACACGGACGAGTCTTCATCCGTTCCCAAGCCACATGGGGGCGAATCTTCATCAAGGTCTCATAGTCCGGAGCAAAAGGATTTTTTTCCTCCGGAAGAGAGAAGGTATGGCTAAAGGGCTGACCCTCGGCATCGTATTCGTAACCGGTGAAATTCTCCACCTGCATATCTTCCCAGGAAACATCCATCAGCCGCACGGTGTAACCGCTGACGCGCGCATCGCTTCCGTAGCTGACAGACAGGTAAAACGCCGCCAATTCTCGGTCAAAGGAGAAACGGTAGGTCACCAGCAGACCCGGAATCGGTGCGCCGCTTTCCGCCTCGGTGGTAGCCGCACGAACCGTCACGGTGTCACCGCCGCCGTAGATTTCCGTCTTGCTGTTAAACAGATAAAAACGCTGCCCCGGTTTGCGGATAAAGTCATGAAACACCAACGTCCGACTGCCGTTCTCCAGCTGCAGCCTCACCGCCAGCGTGTGGTCATCCCGAACCGCAAATTCCGCCTGCTTCACAGGCGTATCCAAAGCAAAGCTCTTTTGAAGCATATCGTCCCTCCATCGTCATTGATTCTAAGCACATAATAGCACTGTAAAGCAGACTGCCACAATCCAAAAAACAAAAATAGTTATTCCATTTTTCAACATTCTGTGTTATACTGGTTTGGGTGATTTATATGGAGTTTCAAGAATTCAACCGAATATTCATTTCAGATTTCAATATTGACAACGTGACCGCTATGCGGCAAAACTGGACTGCAGATACCCGTTTTAACCGGATGGAAGTCCCCCGCCATCGGTACGGACTTTTGCTGCTGACAGACTATCCTGCTCATTTTTTGCGACCCGACGGCACGGTACTGCGCGGACAGCCGGGGGATCTCATTATGCTCTCCAAGAATGCCTGCTATTTGCTGACTTTTCCTGTGCCGAAGGGGGCTGCAACCCATCCGCTATTGATCAACTTCCGCTTGCTGACAGAGCAGGGACAAGAGCCGGAACCGGAGACGGGCGTGGCACGGTTGTGCCGTGATGACGGAAGCCTGCTCCAGATGTTTCGTGCTGCAGCCCAATTCTATCGGAATGCCTCTCCTGCTCGACTCAAAGCAAAGGTGTATGAGCTTTTAGACAGTCTCTTTCCCTTTGCGGGCACCGATGAATGCTGCATCGATTACATCAACCAGCACTACACCCGACAATTCAGCATCCCCGCGTTGGCGCAACGCTGCGCGCTTTGTGAAACCACCTACAGAAAGCGCTTCAAGGAGCTTACGGGACTGTCGCCGGTGCAGTACATCAACCGTCTGAAAATCGAAAAAGCTTGTCAGCTGATCCTTTCGGATGATTTAAGCATGCAGGATATCAGCGATTTTCTGAGTTTTTACAGTCTTCCCTATTTTTATAAAGTATTTCGGGACGTTACCGGACTGACACCTATGCAATACCGACAGGCCGGTACACAGGGAATGTTAAGAGAAATGAAACCGGTCTTTGACCAACAAAAGTCCGGTAAAAGGAAACAGACGAGATCATAGCAAGCGATTATGGCGTGAAAAAAGATTCTTGATAAAATTTGATTTTTTAAAAAAGAGATTACGTTTTACTTTCAGCTGTGTTATAATGCCACAAGTGAGGTGATTGATTGAATCCGTCAACGTACGTACCGATAATCCTGCTTTGGATTATCATTTTCATTATGCTGCGCAATCGCAAAACGGCGATTGTAAGAAAAATCATTGAGAAAAGAAAAAAGGAGGGCAACGTCGAAATGAAAGAGCTTGCCAAAAAATTTCTTGATAAAGAATGCTTAATCTACGCCTTTGACAGCAGTCATCAGTTCGAGGGGGTCATCAAAGAGGTGAGCGAGGGCGCGATCCTCATCGAAAAGGACGGCCAAACCGAAGCACTGAACCTTGATTTCGTCATCTCCATGCGAGAATGTCCGAGAAACAAAAAAGACAACAAAAAGTCCGTTGTTCTGGATTGACCGAACCGAAAAGATTGGAGGATAAAAAAATGGAACTGAAGCAATTGGACAAGGCTGTTTTAAAGCTGTGGTACGTCCGTGCCTTCATCGTCTCCCTGGCGCTGTTGTGGATTCCCGCAAGTGCGGCAATCATTTTGTGGGCATCGGGAGCATCGGGCAAGGTCACGCTTTCCGTTTTGCTCGGGCTTGGGATCACCGCCGTTTTGCTTGTGGCGCTGACCTTGATGTTTCCCGCACTTCGCTATCGAGCGTATGCTTGGGGCTATGACGAAAAGCGCATCGTGGTCAAAAAAGGAGTCGTTTTCAAACGCAAAACCGTCATTCCCGTCTGTCAGATTCAGGATCTTCACAGAACGCAAGGGCCTTTGATGATGCTGTTTCATGTCAGCGGAGTCACGATCTCGACGGCAGGATCGAATTTTGAGCTTTCGACGCTCGCCACACAAGAGGCCGACCGAATGATCGACGAGCTGGAGAAAAATCTGGAAGCCAGAATCGAGGAAATGAAGAATGAAGCGCTTTGACAAAGGATATATCTTCTCCTCTCTGCTGTCGGATCTGTTTGGCAGTATCATCTTTGTCTTTATCTTTCTCAATGATCTTTTTCTCGATGAGGAAATCGGAATCGGTTCACTGATTGATGCCCTGCCGCTGTTTGCAGCCGCCTGCCTTGCCGTTTATCTCTGCTTTACGGTTTACCGAATTCTCTATTACCGAACCTCAGGCTATGAATTGACCGATCACGAGATCAAGTGCAATCGGGGCGTGCTGTTTCAGAAGAGATCCGTCTTGGATTACCGTAAGATCCACGCGATCAACAAAAAGCAAACGATCTTTCACCGAATTTTCGGCATCGCGATTCTGACGGTTGACAGCGGCTCCACGAACACCTCGCATCAAGCGGAGATCGTCATTGTTGAAACATCAAAGACCGTGGACGCACTTCTTGAAGAACTGAATGCCTATAAAAACGGCGCACCGAAAACAGCGGATAAGCCGAGAGAGGAAATTCTTCTTTCCGAAGAGGACAGCCTTTATCGCTTCAGTTCAAAAAGGAAGCTTTTGTATACGCTCATACAAATTGCTTCAACCGCTCTCGGAACGATGCTGTTCGCGCTTATTACGATCCTCGTGATCGCCATCGGCACAATCGCACTCGGTTGGGACGGGCTCGGACTGTACGCCGTACTGATTACGGTGGGATCAATGCTCCTTTTCTCGCTGTTCTCTCTGATCGGAGGGGTTGTTCGCTCGTTTGTCGGATACCACAACTTTACCGTTACCAAAAAAGGACGCGAGCTTCAGATCTCCTTTGGACTTTTGGAGCGTCACACCAACACCTTTGGCTATGATCGGATCAAGGCGGTCAAAATTTCCCAAGGACTTGTTCAACGCGCCTTGGGCTTCGCCTCCATCAAGCTTGAGGTCATCGGATATACAAATGATAGCGGCAATGACAACAACACCGAGCTCGGCGTTCTCGTTCCCTTCTGCAAATATGATGAGGTTACACAAATCTTGAGAAAGATTTTGCCGGACTTCGTTCCCGATGAAAAGCAAACAAAAGCCGTCTCATATTTTCCCTTTATTTCGTACTTCTCTCTGATTCTGGCGATCACAACGGGCTTGATCCTGTTGCAAGTGCTGATCCCGATGCTGATTTTTTCCGTTTCTTCTCTTGCCATCGCCGTCGTCGCAATCGCTGTCTTGGCGGCAGGCGTCATTGTTTTGGCGATCAAGGCAATCGGTGCCGCGCTGGCGTACCGAAACAACGGCCTTGCGCTCAGTCACGGTAAAATTACCGCCTATTACGGCGGATGGACGAAAAACGTTGCGGTCTTTTCCGCAGAAAACCTGATCGCGGCGGAAAGCGTCACGACTCCGCTTCGTCAAAAAGCGGGGATTGCAAGCCTTGTGATGCATCTGAAAACCAACGCGATCACCAACGAGATCAAGGTTCACATACAAAGAAGCTCTCTTTCCGACGAATTGGAAAAACAGCTCATTCTATAAGAATCGCCCTCTGCAGCTCATCGTGTTGCAGAGGGCGACGCTCATTTTGAGCAAAAATGATACATTTCTTGAAAAAATGAGCCGTTGAACTATTGTAAAGCCAAAAATACTGTGATATAATGAGCTTTCTAACAAACGGGAGGAAGTGCAATGATGCCGAAAGCCAAAGAAGCCTTGACCTTGCCCGAGCGCCGAAAGAGGGTTTACGTCCGAAGGGATTTTCTCGGTGACGTTTTATATTGGAATTTTCGCTACCGCGATATTGATCTGTCCATTCCCAAGAAGAAATCGATCCGAATGAGGGTTCAGGATGAATTTGTCCAAGCGCTTTTATCGGAAAAGCTTGTGCTCCCCGAAGAAGTGTGTCGCTACGATGACGCCGTCCGGTGTCTCTTTGATCCGATCGAAAAACTCGATGAATTCACGCCCGAGGAGCTCTACGCCGAAATCCTCTCGCTTCGCACGGAATGCTTCGGTACGGAGCGCGTGAATACTCTGATTGAAAAAACGCTGAAGAGCGCGAGCCCGCTCGTTGGCAACAAAAGCATCGACCAGAGCTTTCATAAAAAAAGCGGGATCGCCGAGTCAAGCGCGGTTTTGTTTCTCCTGCAGTCCCCTTCTCTCGCCGCCGAATTTCTTTTAGATCTCAAGGAGGCTGTGCAGGCCGAAAAAGACGTTTATTTGCTGTATTCCGATACAAATACCTCAACTCTCTTGAGTCGAGAGCAGCTTCTTGAACTCGTAAGACCCGAAAACAAAATTGCATTTCTCCGTGCAGACGGCACCGATCCCCTTTCAGGCTGTGAGGTGCCCGAAGCGCTTAAGAAAGGGATCCGAGAGGCTCGCGCCTTCCTTTGCGCCTACGGAGAGGAAGGGCTCCTGCAATGCCGCTCGCTTCGGATGGATTCGGTGGTAACGGCAATTCCCTACGGCTTTGCCGCCAAGGCAAGCACCGCGCTTTTGGGTGAATCAAAGCCCTGCTGTGTCTATATCCCAAAGGGCCTTGACATCACGGCATACCTCCCTCTAAAGGCACGGACGATCCTGTCCTACCGTCAGCTTTTCTATCTGGAAGAGGATCACGGCACATCCGTATATTCACAATCAGTCGAGTCTCTTTACCGGGCCTATCCGCAATACTTTTTCAGCGTGTACGAAAACGCAGACCATTCCCCCGAAACCGCCTCGCCCTTCCCGATCCGATTTCCGTCGAACTGCACCCTAACAAATTTTCAAGAAGCACGCGACGAAGCGACCGTAGCGTATTTGAATCAATTTGAAAATTTAGAATACTGCTCAACCTATTTTGACGCAAGCGGCGCACAAGCGCCGATTCCGTGGAATCAAGAGGCAGGCGGCGGGGTGCTCGTGCAGGCGGCAAGAATCAAAAGCTCTGAGGGTGCGAAGGTCATCTTTTGCAAGCCCGGCCAATCTCCCCGACGCTATTTTCAGGAGAACGGGCAGGAAGAAACGGCGCTTTTTACAAACTTCCTGTTCTTTTTAACGCCAAAGCTTGCCGCGTTTCATCAGGATCTGAGAGCAGACCGCCCGTTTGAGCAAAACGGCATTTCCTCCGGGCATCTCGACTATCTTTTGTTAAACGATGCCGACGGCCGCACCGAAACCTTCCCGCTTTTTCGAAAAATGTGCGTTGCGGCCAAGAAAAACGGAGAATTTCTCTTTTTCAATTTTCGTCTCGGCGGCGGCGAGATCACGCTTTGCGGCGAGAAGATCGCTTGGGCAAAAAAAGACGTTGATCCTATTTCGCCGGCATCGGTGGCGCTTTTCACCCCGCATTCCTCCTGTCCGGATCGGAACGCGGTTCGTGAGGAATACCGCAAAACGGTGGGAGAAGGAAGAGTTAACTTTGTCATTGCCGGCGACCGTGTCATGGCCGTTAGAAGGGGCGATGTGATCCTGCCTGCCTTCGGTGTCGTTTTGTCGCTGGAAGAGCGTATGGGAGAAGAGCTTCTCTCAAGGCTCGCGCTTCCCTCTTTGCCCGACGGATACTACGACCCCGCTACGCTGAAACTTTCCGTCAAGCTCAATGCCCCCGAACAGATCCCCGCCAAGGAGTGGGACGAGGTGATCTGGTCCTTCGGAGGAGGACTCTCGCTGATCCTCGACGGCAAAGCGCTGACGGAAGAGAAAGATCTTGACGCCTGGTTTGACAAAGAGGGATGGATGTCTCCCCTTTCCCGACAGACGCAGGAATCAACGCTCCACCAGATGGTCAAGCATCCGAGATGCGCCATCGGCGCGTGCAAGAATAAGGACCTCGTCCTGCTCGTCTTTTCGGGCCGAACCGCCCTTTCCTCCGGAGCAGATTATGCACAGATGTGCAACATTGCAAAAGCGATCTATCCCGACGTGGAGCACCTGATGAACGTCGACGGCGGCGGCAGTGCCGTAATGGGTCTTGCAAAAAGTGGGCGAATGGTGGAGCTGAGTCTGCCGTCCACCTCCTCGGCGAGCACGGTCGGAATGATCCGTCCCGTCAACACCCTGTTTTATTTACCGTTGAAAGAAAGGAATTAAAAATGATACGATTCGGTACCGGTGGCTGGAGAGCCATCATCGGAGATGATTTTACAAAAGCAAACATTCAGATCCTCGCCAAGGCAATGGCAGACAAAATGAAAGCGGAGGGCGTAGCGGACAAGGGGCTTGTCATGGGCTATGACCGAAGATTTCTTTCCAAGGAGACCGTCAAGTGGAGCTGTGAGGTTTTTGCGGCAGAAGGAATTACGTGTCACTTCATCTGTCGCTCCGTGCCGACGCCCCTTGTGATGAACTACGTAATGAAGTACGATTATCCCTATGGAATGATGGTTACGGCAAGCCACAACCCCTCCCTTTACAACGGGATCAAGGTCTTTACCCGCGGCGGACGCGATGCCGACGAAAATGCCACGCGAGATATTGAACGCTACATTGACCTCGTGAAGCCCGAAAAGATTCAGACCGTCGATTACGAAAGCGCGGTCAAAAACGGACTTGTTCACGAGTTTTACCCGATGAACGAATACATTGACGATATTCTCGAAAAGATCAATATGGACGCGATCCGCAAGGCGTCTCTTCGGATCGTACTTGATCCGATGTACGGTGTAAGCGAAACCGCGCTGGGAACGATCCTCATTACGGGACGGTGTGAGCTTGACGTGATCCATCAGGAGCACGACACCCTCTTCGGCGGCA
>JAZRZQ010000135.1:0-4769 GCA_045601445.1 Eubacteriales bacterium
TACGACATCGTGATGGCATTTACCGGAATGCGTCTGTTCCACCATTGATTCGGAGGCCTTGATATGAAGCTTTTGGTTGTTGGCGGCGGCGGCAGAGAGCACGCCATTATTAAAAAACTCAAAGAGAGTCCCGAGGTCGATACCATCTACGCACTTCCCGGAAATGCCGGTATGGCCGCAGATGCCGTTCTGGTTGCGGGAGATGCCAAAGATATCGACGGTATCGCTTCCTTTGCCGTGTCGGAAAAAATCGATTACGCCGTGGTTGCACCGGACGATCCCTTGGTTTTGGGAGCGGTAGACGCTCTTGAAAACGCGGGGATTCCTTGCTTTGGCCCTCGCGCCAATGCGGCGATTATTGAGGGTAGCAAGGTCTTTTCCAAGAACTTGATGAAAAAATACGGGATTCCCACGGCATCCTATGAGGTCTTTACCGATATGGATGCGGCGCTTGCTTATCTGGATACTGCCCCGATTCCTACGGTCATTAAGGCCGACGGATTGGCCCTCGGCAAAGGTGTTATCATCGCACAAACGCGCGATGAGGCCAAGGATGCCGTTCGCTCTATGATGCAGGATAAGGTCTTCGGCAAGAGTGGCGATCAGATCGTTATCGAGGAGTTTTTGACCGGCCCCGAGGTTTCCGTCTTGGCATTTACCGACGGAAAGTCGCTTGTCCCGATGATTTCTTCTATGGATCACAAGAGAGCGGGCGATGGCGATACCGGTTTAAATACCGGTGGCATGGGTACGGTCGCACCGAATCCTTATTACACGGATGCGATCGCGGAAGAGTGTATGAAAACAATCTTTCTCCCGACGATCGAAGCGATGAATCAAGAGGGAAGAACCTTTAAGGGATGCTTGTATTTTGGGCTGATGCTGACGGCAAACGGTCCTCGTGTCATCGAGTATAACTGTCGCTTCGGAGATCCCGAAACGCAGGTGGTGCTCCCGCTTTTGGATACCGATTTGTTTACGGTCATGCGCGCAGTCACCGAGGAGAGACTCGGCGAGATCGACGTGCGCTTCAAAAAAGAGAACGCTTGCTGTGTCATTATGGCTTCGAAGGGCTATCCTCAGAGCTACGAAAAGGGCTTTGCCTTGTCCATTCCCGAAGAAATATCCGATTCGGTTTACGTTGCCGGTGCCGCGATGAAGGATGGTGTTCTCGTTACAAACGGCGGTAGAGTGCTTGGTGCAACCGCTCTTGCGCCCACCTTGGAAGAGGCGATTCGCCGTTCCTACGCAATGGTAGATTCGATTCATTTTGAAAATTCTTATTATCGTCACGACATCGGTGCAAAAGCATTAATGCAAAAGAGGTAAAAATGGTTTACAGAGTATATGTTGAAAAGAAAAAAGAGTTGGCGCACGAGGCAAAAGCACTTTGCTCCGATCTTAGAACGCTGCTCGGAATCTCTTCATTGAAGGACGTTCGTATTTTCAATCGCTACGATGCTGAAAATATTAGCGAAGAACTGTTTGAGTACGCGAAAAAAACGGTGTTTTCCGAGCCCCAGCTTGATCGTTATTCCTCCGAACTTTCCGTTTCCGATGCCTTTGTTTTCGGCGTAGAGTATCTCCCCGGACAGTTCGACCAAAGAGCGGATTCCGCCGCGCAGTGTATTCAGATCATCTCTCAAGGGGATCGACCCGTTGTTCGTACGGCAAAAATATATGCCTTGTATGGAAATCTCTCCGATGCAGAGATCTCTGAAATCAAAAAATACGTTATTAACCCCGTAGAGGCGCGCGAAGCAAGTCTTGATATGCCCGAAACTCTGCAAACGCAGTATGAGATCCCTACGGAAGTGAAAACGCTGGACGGTTTTATCTCGCTTGACCGCGAGGGCTTGGAGAGTTTTGTCAAACAGTACGGCTTGGCTATGGATACGGATGATATTGCGTTTTGTCAGGAGTATTTCAGATCCGAGAAGCGCGATCCTACGATTACCGAGATCCGTATGATCGATACCTATTGGTCCGATCATTGCAGACATACGACCTTCCAGACCGTCATCGATTCGGTCTCCTTTGAGGACGCTCTGCTCGATCAGACCTGGCAGGAGTATCTTGCCGTCCGTCGCGAACTCGGACGCGAAAAGAAGCCGATCTGTTTGATGGATCTTGCCACGATTGCCGTAAAGCACCTGCGCAAGAACGGAAAATTGGATCGTCTGGATGAATCGGAAGAGATCAACGCTTGCACGGTTAAAATCGAGGTGGAGGCAGACGGAAAAAAAGAGCCGTGGTTGCTTCTGTTTAAAAACGAAACGCATAACCATCCGACGGAAATCGAGCCCTTCGGCGGTGCAGCCACCTGTATCGGCGGTGCGATTCGTGACCCGCTTTCCGGCAGAGCATACGTTTACGGCGCAATGCGTGTGACCGGCGCGGCTGATCCTTTGGTACCCGTTCAGGATACCATCAAGGGAAAACTTCCTCAAAGAAAGATCGTGACGACCGCGGCGGCGGGCTATTCCTCTTACGGCAACCAGATCGGTCTTGCGACCGGTATTGTGGATGAAATTTATCATCCCGGTTATGCCGCAAAACGCATGGAGATCGGTGCTGTCATTGCGGCTGCTCCCGCAGAAAATGTTCGTCGTGAGGTTCCTTCGCCCGGAGACGTTGTGGTTCTTCTCGGCGGCAGTACCGGCCGAGATGGTATTGGCGGTGCTACCGGTTCTTCCAAGGCTCACGATGCTCATTCGGTTGAAACCTGCGGTGCAGAGGTTCAGAAGGGAAATGCACCCGAGGAAAGAAAACTGCAAAGACTGTTCCGTAATCCTGTTGCCACGCGTATGATTAAGCGTTGTAACGATTTCGGCGCGGGCGGTGTATCCGTTGCGATCGGTGAATTGGCCGACGGTCTTGAAATCAATCTCAACGCCGTACCCAAAAAATACGAGGGGCTTGACGGAACCGAGCTTGCTATCAGCGAATCGCAGGAGAGAATGGCGGTTGTCATTGAAAAGGAAAACGTCGACCGTTTTCTTGCTCTCGCTAAGGAAGAGAATCTTCAAGCGTGCCCCGTTGCCGTCGTGCAGGAAGAAAAGCGTCTTGTGATGCATTGGAACGGTAAGAAGATCGTTGACATCAGCCGCGAATTTCTTAACTCCAACGGTGCGGATAAGCACATCGATATTGCACCCGCAAAATCTCAGTGCTATCGCAAACAGGTTGAAGGCGATTTTGCCGAAAACTATTTGGCTTTGGCGCAGGATCTTAACGTTTGCTCCAAGCGCGGCCTTTCCGAGCGCTTTGATTCAACGATTGGCGCCGGAACCGTTTTGATGCCTTTCGGCGGAAAACGTCAGCGTACCCCCATTCAGTCGATGGTTCAAAAGGTTTCGATGGAGAAAAAGGATACCGAGGATTGCTCCTTTATGTCCTGGGGCTACAATCCTTTTGTGATGGAAAAGAGCCCCTATCACGGCGCTTACCTTGCTGTTGTGGAATCCGTCTCCAAGCTGATCGCTTCCGGCGCATCATTCGAGGACGTTTATTTGACGTTCCAAGAGTATTTCGAGCATCCGCGCAAGGATGCGAAGCGTTGGGGCAAGCCTCTTGCCGCTTTGCTCGGTGCATTTAAGGCACAGATGGAATTGGGCATTGGCTCTATCGGCGGTAAGGACTCTATGAGTGGCTCCTTCGAGGATCTCGACGTTCCTCCCACGCTTGTCTCCTTTGCCGTGACAACGGGCAAGGTGGATCAAGTCGTTTCGCCGGAATTTAAGTCTGCAGGTCACCGAGTCGTATTGCTTTCTCCCGAATATGATGAAAACCATTTGCCAAAGACGGCGTCGCTTGTTAACAATTTCAATCTTGTAACCGAATGGATGCGTGAGGGCAAGGTCGTAGCTGCATATACTCCCGGTATCGGCGGCATTGCCGAGGCGATTCTGAAGATGGCGATCGGTAACGGTTACGGCTTCGCGTTCGATCCGATCAATATGGAAAAACTGTTTGGCTATGCCTACGGATCCTTTGTTCTCGAGGTCACCGAGCCTTGCGTCGGTACGGAACCGATCGGACGTGTGACCGAGGAAAAGGTATTCACGCTTGGTGGTCAAAGTGTTGAGCTGTCAAAGCTTGAAAAGGCTTATGAGGATAAGCTTGAGAGTGTGTATTCCTGTAACATTACGACTGCTCCCTCGGCGATGGAGACTTTCTCCTTTACTGCCAAGGAGCGCGTTGCTCCTGCCGTTTCGGTGGCAAAGCCCAAGGTTTTGATTCCTGCATTCCCCGGAACGAACTGTGAGTTTGATTCCGCAAAGGCCGTTCGTGCCGCAGGAGCTGAGGCAGAGATCGTTGTAATCAACAACCTTTCTGCCGAAGGAATCCAAAGAAGCGTGGAGACCTTTGCCAACAAGTTGAAGGAATCGCAAATGATCTTCATCCCCGGAGGTTTCTCCGGCGGTGACGAGCCTGACGGAAGCGGTAAGTTTATTACGGCCTTCTTCCGCAATGCTGCCATCAAGGAAGGTGTAACGCAGCTTCTTGAGCAAAGAGACGGTTTGATGTGCGGTATCTGCAACGGATTCCAGGCACTTATCAAGCTTGGCCTTGTTCCTTACGGAAAAATTATTGACACGGATGAATCATGTCCGACGCTGACCTTTAACACCATTTCCCGTCACCAGTCGCGCATCGTCCGTACGCGCGTGACGTCCAACAAATCGCCTTGGTTGGCGCTGACGAATGTAGGTGACGTTTATACTGTGCCGATCTCGCACGGTGAGGGCAGATTCCTTGCCGGCGAG
>JAZRZQ010000136.1:0-16299 GCA_045601445.1 Eubacteriales bacterium
ATGCATACATCACATAAAACAGAATATAAATGATGTGAATCATTTTTCCGTCTGAAATGAAATTTCGTATCGCTTTTACAGCCAATATGGACAAATAAACTACGGCAATTAAGTCTATTAACAGCAAATTGTAATTGTACATAAAGCACGCTCCCTTAAGCAGACGGCATCAAATCTATTGAGCGGTCCACTCCCGGCTTATTCAACCTTAACCCCATCGATTTTGATAACTCGAGCCGGGTTTCCGACAACCACGGCATTTGAGGGCACGGAATGAAGTACTACGGCTCCTGCTCCTATTATCGAGTTATCTCCAATGGATATATCACCCAATACCAAAGCTCCCGCCCCTATTTCGACATTGTTGCCAATAATGGGACATCCTGCCGTTCCGCGTCCGCCGATAGTAACATTCTGTCCGATTTTACAGTTATCGCCGATCCGTGCATCCGGATTGATAACCACACCCAATCCATAATGAGGAAACTGAACATTTTGACCAATCTGCGTAGGATACGGTATATCACAAGAAAACACAATTCTCATAAAAGCATAGACTAACCTCGCTCGTTTGGTTTTTCCACGTTCATACAGATTGTGCGCTTTGTAATAATAATAAGCTAAAGTTTTCTTATTTTTCATAAATACTCTCCAGCACATTAACGCTGTTATTGATGTTGTAGCAAGAACAACGCAGTTCATTCATATTCAAAGGTAATTTGTTCTTCGAACTCTTGATTTCACGAATCCACGGTTCAATATCACTCAGCGGCAGAAAAACACTGTTCCCAAAATGCTGATCCGTTTCGCTGCTTATACTGTCGCTAAAAATACATTTGCATCCCGAAAACTGAGCCTCGATTCCGGAAACAGGTAATCCCTCATATAATGAAGGTAAAATAAAGCAATCACAATTCACAAGAAGCCGGTTTACATCGGTTCGCTTACCCAATAAAACCACATGATCTTGCAAACCGCCATTGATAATACACTCCTTGATATCTTCATAAAGCGGTCCGGTTCCCACCAAAGCAATCTTTATCTGAGCATTTTGCTCTTTGATCTTTTGCGCCATATCAATAATGAACTTGTGATTCTTTAGTTCGATAAACGCACCGATATGAATCACGGCAATCGCATCTCCGAAAATATGCTTTCTTAAATCGGGATTTAAATTCTTTTCTGCCGAAAATCTGTTGATATCGATCGCATTTGGAATAACGGTAAAGTCTGCTTTCTCACCGTATGCCGTAATTCCGGCTTCCTTTCCACACGCCAGCAATTCATCTGCGTAACGCAAACTGACCCATTTCCAAAAAAACGCCGGCCACCTTCCCTTGGCGGTTGAGTGTGAATGAATAACAATTTTACTTTTGGTTCTTTTTTTGATATATGGTAAAATCATCAGCCGGGGTCCTGCTGAATGAAAATGTATCACGTCATAATTCCCGGACGCAATAATAGATTTCAGGTTTTTATAATATTTAAGCACACCGCTTTTTCTCATCGTTGACAAATAGTAAACGGTGTTGCCATCGCCGGTTATTTCGTTGTGATAATCTTCAACTCCGCCATGTGTAACAAAATCCATCGAAAACTTGTTTTTATTGATCTGCCTATAGTAATTCATCACCATAGAGGCAATTCCACCATACCCCAAAGTTGGGACGATAACCAAGACTTTCGTCTTCATAAATGTGACAATCCCCCTAACCCTTCTTTTTTATCAATTTGCTTGCAAGCCTGGAACATAATGCAATTGCCGGAGAAACGTTCAAGAGCTGCGCATCTTTCGATACGGATTGATTCTTTATATGGCTCAAAAGACTATACTTTACCAGTAATTTAATCTTTTTCTTAATGCCGACGTCGGAATGAAGCAGTTCTCTGGTTCGAACAGTATACCCCGTAAAGTTATCCAGAGATTTTCTGTCCCCCAACGTTGTAAGTCCATCCGGCCCGTAATCGGCTATATAAATAACCTCATTAAAAAACATCAAATTAAACCCATCATTAGCCATTCTGATAAACGGAACTCCGGGAGCAATATGATACTCGCCCTCAATTTCAGGGTACGGGTATTTTCTGAACACTTCTGTAAATAAAATGTCTGCGTGGTCACCGTCTATACCTCTTTTTATCATTTGGGTTAACGGCATAAAAAGATAGTCTTCGTGCAGTCCTTTACTAACGATCTTGCCGGCGGGAGTTTTCATACAAGCACATAATCCCGCACACTTTTGATTATCAGGTATTTTATTTTCCCAACACACCACTCTTTCCAGAGCATCATCGGTAATCCAATCATCTGAGTCCAGCATAAAAAACAGCTCGCCTTTTGCTATTTTTAAACCGGCGTTTACGGCCCTGTGCTTTCCGCCGTGATTGTTTTGGATCAGATGCACTTCCACTGCATCTGAGTTTTCTTGAATGGACTTTATCAATTCTACAGATGAGTCTGTAGATCCATCATCCACAACAACCCACTCAAAATCTTTATATGTTTGCCGTAATAAAGAGTTGTAAAGTCGTTCTAACGTATGTGCTCGATTATATACCGGTGTAAATATCGTTATATGTGGCATAGCATGCTCCCTTAACACTTTAAATGATTGCAACGCACAAACCTGCAATTCTATACAATCTTGCTTTTAACAATACTTGAACAGCTTTTGCAAAAATTTTTTTGCTTTTGGTAGAAAAGTGCATATCTTTATTTATACTGTTTGAAAAAGCCTGATTTACAACCTGCTCATTGAGAAATTTCTCTTTAAGTTTATCTGAAACAGCAAAAACACCTTCGATTTTTCTTTTAGCTTTCACTGTCTTTGTAAAATAAACCACCATATTTCTCAATAAAAGCATATCACTGAGATCTCGGGCTTCTTTTTCCGAATGACCAATAAACGTTAAATAATCATAAGCAACACGGTCCAGCAGCAAATACAAGTCAAACATTGTATCTTTGTATGTTGCAGTCACACTCCCGACACGCTTTTGAACGTATAGAGTGGGTTTGGTAACAATCGAAGCATTGTTGATATATTTGAAATACGACAAGTTAAAGATATAATCTTCTGCTGTAACGCCTTCATAAAACCTGATTTCATTTGCTTTTATTATGTCAGCTTTATACAAAACCGAAGAACATCTCCACGCCGTACCTTGCTTGATTATAATCTCCTCCGAAAAATAACGCGCAGGTATTTTTTTACCGTTCAGGTCAAACAGCTTTTTAAGGCTGGTGTTCCCATTCAAACGAATCTCATAATATGAGTTCGGTATCGCTATGTCTGCATCGCCTGCATCAATACGATCCACAAGGGTTCTTATTGCATCGCTATCAAAAAAATCATCTGAATCCAAAAAGGTTATATAATCACCGGCAGCATATTCCAGACCCATATTTCGGGCCGTACTTGCGCCTCCGTTATCCTTTTTTAGGATTTTTACTTTTTCATTGCTTTCATAATTTTCTTTGATAATCGAGTATGAATTATCTTTTGAGCCATCATCAACAACGATTATTTCAACATTGTTATATGTCTGGTTTAAAACACTGTCTATTGCCCTAACGACATAATCCGCCGTATTATAGACGGGTATAATTACGCTAATCAACGGAGTTATTGCTCTTGTCATTTTTGTTTAGATACTCCTTAAATGTCATTGATTCACTAAATGTGCGCAGCTCAGCAAACATTTTATCCATAATGTCATACAGTTTGTTTAAGTCTTCTTCCGAGTTGCAATGGGGGCAGGTCCCAACATACATTTCTGATGAATGGATCATAAGCTCAATATGCTTGATTCCTTTTTGATTTTTCAATTTGCTTATCAAAGACATTTGCAGCTTTTCTTTTCGTATATCGGGCCTTAACATTATTGTTTTACGGCCATTTAAAGCGTTATATACTTTGGAGTTTCTGCATGCAGACGGTGCAAGGTTTAAAAAAGAATTTACCAAAACATTATCATATTTACGGTTTCTCAATGTTGTCATTGGAACCTCAAGAATTGAACCGTTTGAAGTATGGATTTCAAATGGGTTTTGAGGAACTGACGAATAGTTCGGTCCTCCGGTTCCGTTTGGGTTTCCAAACGAACATGTCCAGTCAATCAGCGGAGTATAGCTGCAATCAATTTTGTACCCATTATTTGCCAATAAACCAAGATACTCATCATTGACTGCCCATCTGCCGGATCTATGTGATAGGATCGACGATTCAAATCGTTTCTCTAACTCTGATGTAAGAGAAAGTATTTTTTGGCCAATTATGTTGCTCGGATATTCCGTGATAAAGGGCAGGTTTTTGAAATCGTTATCAGTCAGCGCAAAATCCGGCGGGGTTGTCCATGCATGCATGTGCATTCCGATCTCACATTTGCCACATAAATTCTTCTTTTTTACTGCCTTTATAAAGGTATCATCCGTACCCATTTCGTAGGTTGTTAAGTATATGGGTTTAATATCATATTTCTCGCACAGGTCCTGAAATCTACCGATCCCTTTTGCGTTTTCAGTAGTAATCTTTTCTGGTCTCGCCCAACCGTTATCGCCTTCTGTATCTATTGTAACAAATAGTGGGATCATCACAAATTCTCCTTATACCACTCAATGGCTTCTGCCAACCCCCGTGCAAAGTCATATTCCGGTTCATACCCCAGCAGCTTCTTTGCTTTCGTAATATTCGCATTAGAATGCTTGATATCTCCCCTGCGATCCGGTCCAAAGATTGGCTCGATGTTTACTCCGAGAGCCTTTGTCAAGCTGTAGTATATATCGATCAAGTACTCTCGTCCGCCATAAGCAATATTAAACGTTTCTCCCGCAGCTTCATGGGATGCCAGACATGCCTTCAGATTGGCTTCAATCACATTTTCAATATAGGTAAAGTCACGGCTCTGCTTTCCGTCTCCGTTGATGGTCGGCCGCTCTCCGTTCAGAAGCATCTTGATGAATTTCGGAATCACTGCTGCATAAGCCCCATCCGGGGTTTGGCGGCGACCAAACACATTGAAATAACGCAGACCATAGGTATCCAAGCCGTAATGCATGGTGTACTGCTTCGCCCATTCTTCATCACAGCGTTTTGTGAGAGCATAGGGAGAGAGCAGATTGCCCTCGCGCCCTTCTGTCTTCGGGAGATTCGGCTCGTCTCCGTATACGGAGGAGCTGGAGGCATAGACGAATTTTTTTACACCATTCCGTCTGGAAGCTTCCATCATATTCAGTGTACCCTGAATATTGTTTGCGCAATAGAACAGCGGCATTTCAATGGAACGGGGAACACTTCCCCATGCAGCCTGATTGAGAACATAATCCACACCCACACAAGCTCTCATGCAGGTGTCAAAATCCTTGATATCTCCTTTGATGAATTCGTAATTGGGGTTGTCCAGAAACAGATCGACGTTTTCCTGCTTGCCGGTGGAAAGGTCGTCTAGACAGCGCACTTTATATCCAAGATTCAGAATTGCTTCGCAGAGATTTGAGCCGATAAAACCGGCACCGCCGGTCACAAGGAACAGAGAATCTGTCGGAAACTTCAAAAGTTTATATGCCATAATTACAGTCTCCAGTACAGATAACCGGCGTTTTCGTATTCTTTTCTGTCAAGAAGCCCCTTGATATCAAGCAGGACCTTCTGTCCTTCGCCGAAGAAACGGTTCATATCATCCAAAGTGAAGTGTGCAAACTCATTATGTGCTACAGCAAGTACAACGGCATCCATTCCGCTGATTGTATTCATGTCAGCAAATTCCACACAGTAAAGATGCTTAGCTTCTGCCGCATCGGCGGTCGGATCGGCGATGACGGGATCAATACCGTATTCACGAAGTTCTTTGACAATATCAAAAACCTTGGTGTTGCGGGTATCTGGGCAGTTTTCCTTGAAAGTAAAACCAAGGATGGCAACCTTTGCATTCTTTACGGCTTTTTCAGCCTTGATCAAATTCTTAACCACATTCTCGGCGATATATTTGCCCATATCATCGTTGATTCTGCGGCCGGCAAGAATAATCTGGCTATGGTATCCCACCTGTTCTGCCTTATATGTAAGGTAATATGGGTCAACACCGATACAGTGACCCCCGACCAGACCGGGGTAGAATTTCAGAAAGTTCCACTTGGTTCCGGCAGCCTTCAGAACGGATTGCGTGTCAATGCCGAGCTTATTGAAAATGATGGAAAGCTCGTTCATGAAAGCAATGTTGATGTCACGCTGGCTGTTCTCGATAACCTTTGCGGCTTCTGCCACCTTGATGCAAGATGCGCGATGTACACCGGCATCCACAACCAGCTCATACACCTTGGCAATAACATCAAGAGATTCTTCGTCCATACCGGAGACGATCTTGGTAATGGTTTCAAGCCTATGTACTTTGTCACCGGGATTGATACGTTCGGGAGAATAACCGACTTTGAAATCAACCCCACATTTCAGTCCGGATTCCTTTTCCAGAATCGGTACGCATACATCTTCCGTAACGCCGGGATACACTGTGGATTCATAAACGACAATAGAGCCCTTCGTGAGATTTCTGCCGAGAATACGGCTTGCCCCCTCAACGGGAGTCAAGTCGGGGGTATGGTCATCGTATACGGGCGTCGGTACTGCGACGATATGGAACTTTG
The DNA here is from genome assembly GCA_045601445.1 of Eubacteriales bacterium. Taxonomy (GTDB): domain Bacteria; phylum Bacillota; class Clostridia; order Oscillospirales; family SIG627; genus RGIG5579. Next base: position 6,641 of record JAZRZQ010000136.1, read on the forward strand.
CTTCCCGCAGCTTGGTTTCGTCGGATGTAAATTCGACAGTGGTGTTTTTGATGGCATCATTACCGACTTCGTTTGTGGGGTCGATGCCGGATTTGTACAGTTCAATCTTTTTTGCATTGAGGTCGTAGCCGACAACTTTAACCTTTTTTGCAAACGCTACTGCAATCGGCATACCGACGTAGCCGAGACCGATGAGGGAAATGGATTCTTCCTTAGATAAGATTTTGTTGTAAAGATTTTTCATTTTTTTACTCACCCAATATTATTTTTTAATTGATATTCATAGCAGTTAATATAACTTCATTAACTATGTTAACTGCATATTTGGTTTCTGCCAGCAGCCTGCCTTTAACGCCCATTTGCTGAATCGCATCGGGCTTTGATGCCATTTCGAGCATTGCATTTGCTAAAGCGAGATGATTCCTTGGCTCAATCAATATACCGTTCTCATTATTTACTACCGTTTCCTTGCATCCCGGTGCATTCGTTGTAATAACAGCCCGTCCACATGCCATTGCTTCCAATACGGTTTTGGGTGTCCCTTCGTGATATGACGGTAGAACGAAAATACTCGCCTGAGCAATATATGGTCTTACATCGGATTGTTCTCCGAAATATTCTATTGTACCATCTGATATAAAAGCATCCAGTTCTTCTTTCGTTATTGCTGTTGGATTAGAATCAAAAGGTCCTACTAACATACACCGATACTCCGGATGCTCTTTTTTCACGATTCTGCAAGCTTCTAAATATTCTCGAATTCCTTTGTCTCGAATCAATCGAGAAATATTCAAAAAGGAAGGAACGCTCGGTAGTTCCATTACAGTGAACTGATTCACATTGACACCGGAGCCGTTTATGTATGTAATCTTTTCCGCCTTTAAGATGCCGTTATGAATAAACACGTCGCTGTCGTCATGATTTTGGAAAAACACTCTTTTTGCATACTTTATTGCCCACTTATATTCAGTGATAAGAATCTTTTTCAAAATCGCGGATTTAACTCCCGATGTCAAAAATACCGAGCCGATTCCCGCTATCAATGGATAGACTTCAGCAATTTTTAATCGGTGTGCTGCGATACAGCCATAAATAACGGTCTTAGCTTGATAACAGAAAATTTTGTCTGGTTTTTCCTTTTTCAGCAACGATTTAATAGAGCGTAATGTTTTTAAATCGTCAAATGGATTTGTGCCATTCCTTTGCACATAAATTTGACGATAAGTTATCCCAAACTCGAAAAATCTGTCTTTCCATGATGACTCATCTTCATTTCCAACAGCAACCACATCATATCCTTTTTCTTTAAAAGCGAGCATCATGTCTTTTCTAAACCAAAACAACGAGGGCGTATGGCTTGATAAAACAATAATTTTCATGCGGTTAATCCTCTTGCCTGTCCTTTGTTTTTTCCTGCTTCTTCATCTCACCCGTGCCACCTTCTACAACGCCGTCGGATTTCAGAACACTCACGATCGTACCGAAGAAGCACTTTACATCCATTGCAAGGCCTTTGAACTTTCCTGCGTTCAAGGCGGCAGCATACTCACCGTCATATTTTGCCTTTACATCAATTTCAAGCTCGTCTCGACCGTTGATCTGTGCCCATCCGGTGATGCCGGGCTTGATATCATTTGCCCCATACTTTTCACGTTCTGCAATTAGATCTTCCTGCGACCATAATGCCGGTCTTGGGCCAATTGCGGATAGCTTTGAAGTGAAGACCTGATAAATTTGAGGAAGCTCGTCAAGACTTGTCTTGCGGATAAAGCGTCCGACGCGGGTGATATACTGATCGGGATTCTCAAGAAGATGCGTAGGGGTATCGTGCGGCGTAGACATTTTCATACTGCGGAACTTCCAGATCACAAAATATGTAATTTTTCCGTTCTTCTTCTTTCCGACCCTTTTTTGCTTGAACAAAACGGGGCCCGGGTCGTCAATTTTAATCGCAATCGCGATAATTAACATCGGAAGTGCCAAAACAATAATTCCAATGCCGGATAAAATAAGGTCTATGAGTCTCTTAATGACGTGTTGATACATCTAAACGATCCGCCGCTTTCATCCGATCAATGAAGCGGCGCTCCCCTTTCTTGCCGTTTCCAATGATTTGTAAAATAGCTCTTGTGCTAAAATGAATTTTAATCGCAAAAACCCCCCGCTGTTTTTTCCGTTTCGATTTTTTCTATATGTATAATAATCACATTTTACATACCTCATCACATTATACACCAAGTAGGGATGAAAAAGCAAGTAAATACTACTCTTATTTTTATAATAGTGATAATTTGTTTATTTTTTGGCGAAAAAGGTCGGAGAGTTATGAAAAAGAGTGTGTTTTTTTCCGAAGCAATGCCTTCTTTGATAAGCAGATCATTCTCAAGCACAAAAAAGGATAGAGACGCAAAATCTCTATCCTCTTTTTGTTTAAAAGTTTTTTGGTTCTTTTTTCAAAAAAGAACAAATCCTCTCGAACGAGTTTTTCTTATCTTTTTGAAAAAGGAACAAGCTTTTTTGGTTTCTGCGGGCGGCGGTGGAACGGGGTGTAAAGGTGGCGCAGGCGTTAAGGGCGAGAAAAAAAGCACCGAGCGCGGTGCTCGGTGCTTTTGGGAAATCTGAGTTAGATTTCTGCGAAATACTTGATGGTGCGAACCATCTGGCTGGTGTAGGAGTTCTCGTTGTCGTACCAAGAAACAACCTGTACCTGATAGGTCTCATCGTCGATCTTTGCAACCATGGTCTGGGTAGCGTCGAAGATGGAGCCTGCGGTAGCGCCGACGATGTCGGAAGAAACGATCTCGTCTTCGTTGTACTCGAAGGACTCGTTGGCAGCAGCCTTCATAGCGGCGTTGATACCCTCAACGGTAACGTCCTTACCCTTAACAACAGCGATGAGGATCGTGGTAGAACCGGTGGGAGTGGGGATTCTCTGAGCGGCGCCGATGAGCTTGCCGTTCAGCTCGGGGATAACAAGACCGATGGCCTTAGCAGCACCGGTGGAGTTGGGAACGATGTTGATCGCACCTGCTCTGGATCTGCGAAGGTCGCCCTTTCTCTGGGGGCCGTCGAGGATCATCTGGTCGCCGGTGTAAGCGTGAACGGTGGTCATGATACCGCTCTGGATGGGAGCGTACTCGTTCAGAGCCTTTGCCATGGGAGCCAGGCAGTTGGTGGTGCAGGAAGCTGCGGAGATGACGGTGTCATCCTTGGTGAGGATGTTGTGGTTTACGTTGTAAACAACGGTGGGAAGGTCGTTGCCTGCGGGAGCGGAGATAACGACTTTCTTTGCGCCTGCGGTGATGTGAGCGCTGGCCTTTTCCTTAGAGGTGTAGGAGCCGGTGCATTCGAGAACAACGTCAACACCGATCTTGCCCCAGGGCAGGTTTGCGGCATCCTTTTCCGCGTAGATCTTGATCTCTTTTCCATCTACGATGATGGAGTCCTCGGTAGCCTGAACGGGCTTGCCGTAGCGGCCGTGAGAAGAGTCATATTTGAGAAGGTGAGCGAGCATCTTGGGGCTGGTCAGGTCGTTGATGGCGACAACTTCGTAGCCTTCGGCGGCGAACATCTGGCGGAAGGCGAGACGTCCGATACGACCGAAACCGTTAATAGCAACTTTTACGGACATGGTGGTATCTCCTTTATAAAAAGTTATTTTTTTTACCAACTGATAGTATAGTATATTTTTTCCAAGAATACAAGAGAAAAAAGGATTTTTTTTATTTTTGTGCGATTTGGAAGAAATCCCTCGCATTTTGACGGGTAATCTTTATCATTTCGCCAATGGAAACGCCGTGAAGCTCCGCCAATTTTGCGGCGGTGGCGTAGGCGTAATCGGAGCGGTTGCGCTTGCCGCGGTAGGGAACGGGCGCAAGGTAGGGGGCGTCCGTCTCGATCAGAAGCCGCTCGAGCGGAACGATCCTTGCCGCCTCGAGAATGGAATTGGCGTTTTTGAAGGTGACCGTTCCCGAGAAGGAGATATACCAGCCGCGCTTCAAGAGCTGACGCGCCATCTCAGCCGAGCCGGAATAGGAATGAAGCACGCCTCTCACGCCCGGCTCGCCGCGAAGGATGTCGAACACGTCGCCGTGAGCGTCTCGGTCGTGGATGCAAACGGGGTAATCCACCTCGCGAGCGAAGGAGAGCAGGGTGCGAAAGACCTCCTTTTGCTTTTCGCGCGGGGCGTTTTCATACTTGTAATCCAGCCCGATCTCCCCGATGGCGACGGCCTTTTCGTGGCGAAGCATCTCGCGCAGGGCGGGCAGGGTATCCTCATCAAAGCGGTCGGCGTCCTGCGGGTGGATGCCGACGGCGGCGTAGAAGATATCGTAGCGATCCGCAAGCGCAAGGCACAGGCGGCTGGTGGGTACGTCACAGCCGATATTGACCACGGCCTCGACCCCGCAGGGGCAGATTTCGCTCGGGGTGCGAAGCGCCGAGACGATCTCGTCGAGATCGTCTGCAAAGCGCGGATCGTCGTAGTGCGCGTGGGAATCGAACAGTCCCATCATCCGATGCGAGCGCCCGCGGGCGTTTCGGGATCGAGCGTGAGCACGCGAAGCTGTCCCTCGGCCTCGCTCGACAGAAGCATTCCGTGGGATTCCAGCCCCATCAGCTTGCGGGGCAGGAGATTCTTGACCAGAACGAGCTTTTTGCCGATCAGATCCTCCGGCTCGTAGAACTTTGCGATGCCCGAGAGCACCTGACGCTCCTCCGTGCCGATATTAAGCCTGAATTTGAGCAGCTTTTCGCTCTTGGGCACCTTCTCGCAGGAGAGCACCTCGGCGCAGACCAGCTCGATCTTGCAGAAATCGTCGAAGCTACACGGGCCGACGGGAGCGGTCTCCTCGGCCTTGGCGGCGGCCTTCTTGGCCTCTTTCTCGGCCTTTTTCTTGGCCTTGTCCTTTTCCTGAAGCTCCTTGATGAGAGCGTCTGCATCAATGCGGGCAAACAGCGGCGCGACGGTCTCGACCGAGAAGGCCTCGACCGAGCCGAAATCGCCCTCTGCGCAAGCCAGATCGGTGGCGCTCTCCGCGCCGACGCTGTGGGCAATGGCATCGCCCGTTTGGGGCAGGAAGGGGGTAATCATCACGCCGATGCGGCGGATGGCCTCGATGAGATTGTAAAGCACCTCCTCGAGACGGCCGCGGGCGCTCTCGTCCTTGGCCAGCGCCCAGGGCATCGTTTCGTCGATGTATTTGTTACAGCGCTTGGCAAAATCCATCACCGCGCCGAGGCTGTCGCCGACGTGAAGGCTCTCGAAGCCCTCCTCCATCAGCGCCAGTGCCTTTTTCTGGCAGGCGATCAGATCCAGATCAATCGGGTCGGTGTAGGCCGCGGGGCGTCTGACCTTGCCGTCGAAATACTTGCAGGCCATGGCGATGCTGCGGCTGACGAGGTTGCCGAGGGTGTTGGCAAGATCGGAATTGAATTTGGCGATCAGCGCCTCGTAGGTGATCGAGCCGTCGGCGGCAAAGGGAATCTCGGAGAGCAGGTAGTAGCGGACGGCATCAACCCCGAAGATCTCGGCCAGCTCGTCGGCGTAAAGCACGTTTCCGCGGGATTTGCTCATCTTATCCTCACCGACCAGAACCCACGGGTGTCCGAGCACGCGCTTGGGCAGGGGCAGATCGAGCGCCATCAGAAGCACGGGCCAATAAATGGTGTGGAAGCGGACGATGTCCTTTCCGATGACGTGCAGATCCGCGGGCCAATAATGCTCGAAGCTCTCCTTCGAGCCGTCGGGGTGGTAGCCGATGCCCGTGATGTAGTTGGAGAGGGCGTCGATCCAGACGTAGATGACGTGGCGCGGGTCCTCCTTGACCTTGATGCCCCACGAGAAGGTGGAGCGGGAGACGCACAGATCGGCAAGGCCGGGCTTGATGAAATTGTTGACCATTTCGGCTTTTCTGGCAAGCGGTGCGAAAAAGTCGGGATTTTCTTCATAGTATTCAATGAGGCGGTCGGCGTATTTGGACAGGCGCAGGAAGTAAGCCTCCTCCTTGGCATCCACGCAGGGACGGCCGCAATCGGGGCAGAGCCCGCCCTCCTTTAATTGGCTGGCGGTGAAGAAGGATTCGCAGGGCACGCAGTACTTGCCCTCGTATTCGCCCTTATAAATGTCTCCCTTTTCGACCAGACGGTTGAAGATCGCCTCGACGGCGGCCTCGTGGTCGGCGTCGGTGGTGCGGATGAAGCGGTCGTAGGAGATGTTCATACAGTCCCAAACGGCGCGGATCTCGGCGGCGACGCGGTCAACGTAGGCCTTCGGCTCGATGCCCGCCTCCTTTGCCAGCTCCTCGATCTTCTGGCCGTGCTCGTCCGAGCCGGTCAGGTAGAACACGTCGAAGCCGCGCATTCTCTTATAGCGCGCAATCGCATCGGCCAGAACGGGATCGTACACGTTGCCGATGTGCGGCTTGCGCGAGGTATAAGCGATGGCGGTGGTGATATAATATTTTTGTTTTTCCATAAAAACCTCTTTTCTCAAAAGGACAAATGAGCCCTCTTGGGTATAGTATTTTCATTATATACCAAAAAAAATTCGATTTCAATAGGTTTTCCGTTTCTTTTGAAAGGGAAGCGCGCAGGAAAAAATGATTTCGCTTTTTTTCGACATTGAGTTGTAATTTGTCTTTTTTTGTGTTACAATATCTCTCAGCGACAAATTCGGCGGTCAGCCGATTTCATTTTTATCTTTTTTTCGCCCCGATGAACAGGCAATACTACGCAATAAGGAGAAATTTCTTTGAAGCAAACCGATGATTTCGTGCTCCTTCTGGACGAGGAGCAGACCCCGACGGCGCAAAAGGTCTCCGGCCCTCGCCGCCGCACCAAAAAAGAAAAATCGAAAAAGCCGCTTCTCAAGCGCATTTTGCTCTCGGTCGGAACGGGCCTTCTCGTTCTGATCGTTTCCGTGGTGTCCGTTTGCCACGTGCTTCTCAACGGCCCGAGCGTGACGATGCGAAACGCGCTCGTCCTGTCCGCCAAGCAGGCCAGCGCCACCAAGTGGATTCCGGGCTTGTTTCTGGACGAGGCGGTGGTGCGTCAGATCGAGCAGGACAGCAAGACCATCACCTACGACGTGCTTTCCATGGATGAGATCGAGACCGATCCCGAGGCCGAGAAGGACGAGTGGGCCGATGCGATCGACGGCATCCGCTTTATCACCCTGACCAAGCCCACCTTCAAGGCGTATCTTCTGATGGTGCGCGATCCGAGCCGCGTTTCCCTTGGCGTGACCAAGGATCTGGGCGTGATCGGCGAGCGGATCTTTGACATTGCGGACCGCTTGAATGCGGTGGCGGTCATCAACGGCGGCGAATTTCCCGATACGGGCGGCGTCGGTGACGGTGGCTGGCCGATCGGCATCACCTTTGCGGGCGGCAAGAAGATCAACGCGCCCAACTCTTCCACGCGCCGCACGTTTATGGGACTGACAAACGATCACAAGCTCGTGGTGTCCGAGGGAATGACCGAGGCGAGAGCAAACGAGCTGGGCATTCGTGACGGCTGTTGCTTCCAGACCGGAAACTGCCTGATTACCAACGACGGCACGAGCGTTACCTACCACTATTCCGACGGCAACGTCGGTGCGGCACAGCGCACGGTCATCGGCCAGAGAAAGGACGGAACGATCCTGCTTTTGGTAACGGACGGCAGAACCGCTTCCTCGATCGGCGCAACGCACAACGATCTGATCGAGATCATGCGCGATTACGGTGCCGTGGCCGCGGGCAAGCTTGACGGCGGCAGCTCCGCGATGATGTATTACCGCGATTACTACAATCTTTACAACTACGATATGTCCACGCTCGACGAGTATCAGCGCAAGGGTCTGGTGAACAACTACAAGGCCTTTACCAGCCCGCGCAAGCTGCCGACGTATTTTGTCGTGGCGCCGTCCAATTCGTGAGGAAGAAACTATGACAGGTTTGAAAAAAATCCCGCTGTTCTGGGTTTTGTACGCCGCGATCACGGCCTTCTTTCTGATCCTTCTGATCGTCGGTCTGATCCTTCTGAACGGGTATCTGACGGCCTACGAGGCCGCCCAGCCCATTCACGGGGCAGAGGAAGTGTTTGAGCAGTATTTCGTCGGTGAGCGCTTTGTCGAGGCGCTGGAGCTTTCCGGCTTTGAAACCGGTGAATTTGAGACGCGCGAGGCGGCGGCCGCCGCTTTGGCCAAGAAAAAAGAGGGCAAGGAGTTTGCGTTCTACTCCGTTCCGACGGGAGAGGGCGAGGCCAAATATAACATCGTTCTGGTCGATCCCGCCGATCAGGCGAAGGGAGAGGAAAATACCACGGGTGAGCTTTCCGTGCAGGGCATTCCCTCGACCAAGGTTGCCACGGTGACGCTGAAGCAAAGCGAGACCGAGGGCGATTGGGGCTTCTTCGGCTATGAATTTTCCTCGCTCGAGATGTTCCTCGAGGGCGAATTTTCCGTTTCCGTTTCCGTCCCCTCCACCTCGCGTCTCACCCTCAACGGCAAGGAGATCCCGAAGGAGTATCTGACGGAGAGCGCCGACCATAAATTCAACGCCTTTTTGCGAGACGGGGTGACGGGGATCACCATGGACAGCTACCGCGTGGATGGGCTGTTTCTCGAGCCGACTCTTGCCTGCACCGACAAAAACGGCCTCGAGCAGACCCTTTCGGCCGATGAGAACGGTGTGCTTGTCGCTTCGCTCAATTACGACGAGGCGCTGCGTGAGCAGCACTCCGCTCGGATGCTCGAGGGTATGAAGGAATACGCCAAATACATACAGGACGACGGCTCGCTCGGACGCGTGGCGCCGTATTTTGACACCTCGAGCCTCTTCTACCGCCACATCCGCGAGAATACCTCGTGGTTCGTGTGGGATCACAACGGGTACAGCTTCCGCAACGAGAGTGCGAGCGAGTTTTACGCGTTTGACGAGAACACCTTCTGCTGTCGCATTTCCTTCGAGCAGGTTCTGCATCATTGGGGGAAAGAGGACTACGTCGATCCGCTGGATATGATTATTTTCGTCCGCAAGATCGGCAATACCTATCGGATCTACGACCGATTCAATTTGGAATGATGGATGCGTTTGTGAATTGGGAGTTGTCCGTTCTGCACGCGGTGCAGGACGGTGCTACGGCCGCGCAGGATATGTTTTGGAGCGTGGTGACGTATTTCGGCGAATCGGGAATCTTTTGGATCGTGCTCTCCTTGATTTTGATGTTCCCGAAAAAGACCCGCCGTGCCGGCTTTACGATGGGGCTTGCGCTTCTGATCGGCCTTGTGCTCGGAAACGGCTTGATGAAGAATCTCTTCGCGCGCCCGCGCCCGTATGATCTCGATCCGACACTCTCCTGCCGCCTGGTCTGGGGGGAGATGTCGACGGATTATTCCTTCCCCTCGGGGCACACGCTCGCTTCCTTCGAGGCGGCGACGGGTTTATTCCTCTACCACAAAAGATGGGGCGCGGCCGCATTGATCCTCGCCTTTTTCGTGATGATCTCGCGCCTGTTTCTGGTGGTGCATTACCCGAGCGATCTTTTGGCCGGTGCGCTCTTCGGCGTTTTGTTTGCCGCTTTGGCTTCCTTTTGCGTTAAGTCGCTTTGGGCTCTTTACGATCGCAAGCTCGCCAAGAAGTAAGGATTTTTAGATTGTTGTTCTTTTTTGAAAAAAA
>JAZRZQ010000137.1:0-12513 GCA_045601445.1 Eubacteriales bacterium
GCGCACTCTCCTACGGCGATCTTTCGCTCGATCTTGGCAGCTCGACCCTCACTTGCACCTCGAGCGGGCAAAGCGTGCGCCTGAGCGAAAAGGAAGCCCGTATGTTAGAATATCTCATCGCCAACCGCGGCCGCATCCTCACGCGTGAGCAGCTTGCCCTCAAGATCTGGGGCTATGAAAGCGAAGCGGAATACAACAACGTCGAGGTCTATCTTTCCTTTACCCGAAAAAAGCTGAATTTCGTCGGCGCCAAAACGCAGATCAAGGCTCTGCGCGGCATCGGCTACGAATTGAGGTGTGAGGATGTTTAAGCAGTCCCGAAAAAGGATCGTTGCCGCCATTATGAGCGTTTTGACTCTTCTTTGGATCGGCACGCTTTGCGTCATTTACGTTTTCAGCTATTTTGAGCTTGCCTCTACCAACCGCGAGATGCTTCAAGAATACGCCGAGCAGTATCGCATCGAGCGTCCGCAGGGCGGCGTGTGGGATCCGATGCGCCCCTTTCCCGACAAGGGCCCGCATTTTGATACGAACCGCTTCAAGCTCTCCACCTTCTATTCCGTTGCCCTCAGCTACGACGGGCAGCTTCTCGAGATCCGCAACGCCGACGTTGCCGTGTATTCCGACGAGGAGCTGGAGCGTGCCGCACGGAGCGTGCTGAACGGGCGGGAGGAGAGCGGCACCGTGGACCGCTTGAGCTATTTTCGGATGGATAAGGAGAGATACGTTCTCGTTTCGTTTATGGACAATACCATCCTGCGAGACAGTATGAATACGCTCTTTCGCTACACGCTCCTCTTCGGCAGCGTTGCCCTTGTGATCCTCTTCTTTTTGGCGGTGTATTTAGCCAAGCGCATCGTGCGCCCCTTGGAGGAGAGCTATCGCAAGCAAAAGCAGTTCGTGTCGGACGCGGGTCACGAGCTGAAAACGCCCGTTTCGGTGGTCAATGCCAACGCCGAGCTGCTCTCCCGTGAGATCGGAGACAACCCTTGGCTTGCCAATATTCGTTACGAAAACGAAAGAATGGGAACGCTCGTTGCCCAGCTTTTGGAGCTGGCGCGTACTGAGCAGGTTCATGACGAACCCCGACGGCTGGATTTCAGTCGCTTGGTTCGCGGCGGCGCTTTGCCGTTTGAGAGTGTCGCTTACGAAAACGGCCTTGTCCTGCAAACGGTCATTCCCGACGGCATCGAGCTCTGCGGCGATCCGACTCAGCTCGGCAAGCTCGTCTCCATTCTTTTGGACAACGCGATCAGCCATTCCAAAAAAGAAGGGCAGATCCTTCTGGAGCTTGCGCAAAATCGAACCGGTGTCCTGCTTTCGGTGACAAACCTTGCCGATCCCATCCCGCCGGAGCGCATCGAACAGCTCTTCGAGCGCTTTTACCGCGCCGATGAGGCGCGCGACGGCGCGGGCGGCCACTACGGTCTCGGACTTGCGATCGCCAAGGCCATCGCACAATCCCACCGCGGCAGAATCGACGTCAACTGCTTTGACGGCAAGGTCTGCTTTACCGTCCGCTTCCCGAAGCCTTAAGGGCGATTCAATTCAATTTCAATCTTTCTCCCGTACCATAGGAGCATCAAGGTACGGGAGGTTTTTTTGTGTCGTTTCAAACGGTATTCAAGCGCTACGAGCTGAAATATCTGATCTCGCCCTCACAAAAGCAGGCTTTGCTGGAAGCGATGAAAGCGTATATGGAGCCCGATCGCTACGGACGCACCACGATTCTGAATCTCTATTACGATACCGATCGCTATCTTTTGGCTCGCCGCTCGATCGAAAAGCCCGTCTATAAGGAAAAGCTGCGCGTACGGAGCTACGGCAGGGCAGGGGAGCGGGATACGGTGTTTGTCGAATTGAAAAAGAAGTATAAGAAGGTGGTGTATAAGCGCCGCCTTCCCATGGAGCTTTCGCAGGCAATGGCGTGGCTTTCCCGAGAGGAAAGCAGCCCGAAGCCGACGCAGATCTCCGACGAGATCGACTACGTTCTCGATTCTTTCCCCACGCTTCACCCCGTCGTGTTTCTTTCCTACCGACGCGAGGCTTATTGTTCGCGCGACGCTTCGGATCTGCGCGTCACCTTCGACGATACCGTCCTTGCTTCCTGCTCGGAGCTGTCGCTTTCCTCTGACGAGCACGGGCAAGCTCTCCTGCCGCAGGACAAGGTTTTGATGGAGATCAAATGCGCGGGCGGCATTCCGCTTTGGCTGGCGCATCACCTCTCGCGGGAGAGGATCTTCAAAACCTCGTTTTCTAAATACGGAATGGCTTACAAAAGCCTGATCGCTCCGCAACTGATGTTCCAATACTGACCGTTTGGAGGTAATTTTTATGCTTGATCGCTTATTTTACGGCTTATTCGATTCGGATCTTACGGTAAGGATCTCCGTGGGTGATTTTCTCGCCTGCTTGGGTGTCTCTCTTGTTTTGGGTGCGCTTCTGGCGCTGAGCTATCGCTACCGTACCCGCTATACCAAGAGCTTTCTGATGACCGTTGCCCTTCTGCCTGCCGTCGTTTGTATGGTGATTATGATGGTCAACGGAAACGTCGGCGCGGGCGTTGCGGTCGCGGGGGCGTTCAGCCTCGTGCGCTTTCGCTCCGTCCCGGGCACGGCAAAGGAGATCTGCACGCTCTTTTTGGCGATGAGCGCAGGGCTGATCGCGGGGATGGGCTATCTTGCCTTTGCGGCGCTGTTCGTTCTGCTGATGTGTGCCGCGCTCCTCTTTTACACTCGACTGGATTTCGGTGTGAAGAAAAATGCCGCCGCGTATCACTCCCTTTCCGTCACGATCCCCGAGGATTTGGATTACAGCGGCGTCTTTGACGATATTTTCAAGGAGTATTGCCACTCGTTTCAGCTCGTTCGGGTCAAAAGCACCAATCTCGGCAGTCTGTTCAAATTGACCTATCAGATCGTTTTGCGCGACGCGACGCGTGAAAAAGAGATGATCGACCGTCTTCGCTGTCGCAACGGAAACCTTGAGATCACGGTTTCCGTGCAGGATACGGCGAGCGCCGAGCTGTAACATAAGGAGGTACACGATGAAAAGGATCATAGCGCTTTTGATCGCACTGCTTCTCGTTTGCGCCTTCCCCCTCGGCTGTGACTTTTTCGGGGAGAAGGCGCTCCTCGGCAAGGATCTGAGCCAATCCCCGACGGAAAACGTCCCTTCCGTCACCGCCGATTTCGCAAAAGATGAGACGGAGATGTTCAGCGACCGCGGTAAAAATGCGGATTATCGCGAAAGCGGCAGCGTTCTGATTTCGCTGAACGGCACGGGCGCGACGGCAAGCTCGGACAGCGTCAAGATCGCGGGCGGTTTTATCACCCTTACCGAGGAGGCGACCTATATCGTCACGGGGCAACTCTCGGACGGTACGCTTGTCGTCAACGCGCCCGATACCGCCAAAATTCAAATTGTGCTCGACGGCGCCGACATCACGAGCAAAAGCTTCGCCGCCCTTTACGTTTTGCAGGCGGACAAGGTGTTTGTCACCCTTTCCGAAGGAACGGAAAACATCCTCGTCGGCGGCGATTCCTTTACGGCGACGGACGACAACAACGTCGACGGCGCCGTCTTTTCGAAGTCCGATCTCAGCTTTAACGGCACGGGAGCTCTGACGGTCTCCTCTCCTGCGGGTCACGGCATCGTCTGCAAGGACGATCTCGTTTTTACGGGCGGAAGCTATGCGATTAAGGCCGCTTCCCACGGGTTGGATGCCAACGACAGCGTTCGCATCACGGGCCAAACGGACTTTGACATCACCTCGGGCAAGGACGGTGTTCATTGCGAGAACAGCGAGGATGCTTCTCTGGGCTATCTCTACGTTTCCGACGGAACGTGGAAGATAGCGTCACAGGGCGACGGCCTTTCGGCAAGCGCATCCGTTCAGATCGAGGGAGGCTTTTTCGAGCTTCTCGTCGGCGGCGGCAGTAAAAACGGCACCAAGGCCACCTCTGACCGCTACGGCAGCTTTCCGGGCGGTGGCAGACCGGGGATGATGCGCCCCGGCGCGTCCTCTTCGTCCGCAAGCGACGAGAGCGCAGTTAGCATGAAGGGGATCAAGGCGGGCTCCGGCCTTTTGATTCGCGGGGGAGATATTCGGATCGACAGCGCGGACGACGCCATCCATTCCAATGCCTCTCTCACCGTCAGCGGCGGTCATTGTGAGCTCGCAAGCGGAGACGATGCCATCCATGCCGAGGACACCCTCAGCGTGACGGGCGGGGAGATCAATGTGAGTGAAAGCTACGAGGGCTTGGAGGCCTTTCACATCGTGATCGCAGGCGGCCAGATCAGCCTTACCGCATCCGACGACGGACTCAACGCCGCAGGCGGTGCGGATGCCAGCGGTACGGCGGGCGGTCGTGACGGAATGTTCGGCGGCGGCAGACCCGGCGGTGCGGGCGGCGGGGTGCCCTCGGGAAACGGAAGCATCACGGTCTCGGGAGGAACGCTTCGCATCAAGGCTTCGGGTGACGGGATCGACGCCAACGGAACGCTTTCGATCACGGGTGGCGATACCGTCGTCACCGGCCCGACGCAGGGAGACACGGCCACGCTCGATTTTGACAAAAGCGCCACCATCACGGGCGGCAGCTTCATCGGCACGGGTGCGTCGGGGATGGCACAGAGCTTTAGCTCCGGCACGCAGGGCGTGATCGCGCTGAGCGTGGGAAATCAAGCGGCAGGCACCCCAATTCGCGTGACGGATCAAAGCGGGAAGCTTCTGATCTCCCACGAGCCGTCTCTTTCGTTTGCCGTCGTGATCCTCAGCACGCCCGAACTCCGCTCGGGCGAAAGCTACGTCGTTTCGGTCGGTGCGCAAACGGGAACGTTTCAAGCGAACTGACGGTTGTTTTGCCCCTTGCATCAAGCTCCTTTTTCTGTTATAATAAGCCGACCATGTTAAGGAGGCACACGATATGAGTACAAAAGCAAAAGAAAAGGGCTTATTTTTGCTGGGCGTTGCCATCTGCTTCGGCATCGCCGCCATCTCCGTTTTTCTCGAGGAAATCATTCCCGGTGGCTTGCTCGGCGCATCCATTATCGCTTTGTTTGCGGGGACGGCAATCAACAGCTTTTTCCACCCGACGTGGATCAAGCCCGCCTTGAAATTTACATCGAAAAAGGTGCTCAAGATCGCCATCGTTCTCCTCGGCGCCTCTCTTTCCGTCCAAACGGTCGTCTCGGTCGGCAAAATGACCTTTTTCGTGATGCTCTTTACCTTTGCCGTCTGCTTCGGCGGCGGGTATTTTATCCGCAAGCTCTTCGGCTTGAATTGGAAATTGAGCAATCTCATCTCCGCCGGCACGGGCATCTGCGGCGGCTCTGCCATCGCCGCGATCTCTCCCGTCATCGACGCGGACGATAAGGACGTTGCCTTTGCCATGTCCTCGACCTTTCTGTTCGATATGGTCATGGTTGCTCTCTATCCGATCATGGGCTCTCTTTTGGGAATGTCCGACATCGCCTACGGCATCTGGGCGGGTACTTCCGTCAATGATACGGCCAGCGTGGTTGCCTCGGGCTATGCTTTTTCCGCCGCCGCGGGGGATTTTGCCACGATGGTCAAGCTCACCTGCACCATTGCCATCATTCCTACCGTTCTTGTGTTTGCCTATATCGGAACGAGAAACAAGCGCAAGGAAATGAAAGAGGCAAGCGGGGGACAAAAGGTCAATCTGATGAAGATCATTCCTTGGTTTATCGGCCTGTTCTTACTGCTTGCCGCCTGCAACAGCGCAGGCTGGATTCCCGCTTCGCTCGGCGGGGTCATCAAGAGCACAAGCAAGTTTTTGATGGTGGCGGCCTTGGCGGCCATCGGGCTTGGTACGAGCATCACCGATTTTAAAAAAGCAGGGCTTCGGCCGATGTTCTACGGCATCACCATCGACACTCTCGTCACCCTGACGGCGCTTGTCGTCATTTGGTGTATGGGGCTGATGTGATCGTTTGTTTCTTCGCAGTGCGGGAAAGCGCCCGCACTGCTTTTTTCTTTTTTCTCTTCGACATAAGTTGACTTTTTCCGAAAGTGTGCTAAAATGAAAAGGATGATAACAAATCCGGTTGTCAATAAACTAAAATTCGGATAGGAGCGTTAAAAATGGCTAACAACCTTGTTTACGGCGTCCACGACAAACCTCGCTTCCCTCAGCTTCTCGTTTTCGCATTCCAGCAGCTGCTCGCCATTATGGCGGCCACCATCGTTGTTCCCGTTTTGGTCAGTACGCAGGCGGGCCTTGCCCCCGAGCACGCAATGAGCACATCCGCGGCTCTTTTCGGTGCAGGCATCGGCACGCTGACATACCAGCTCTTCACCAAATTTAAAAGCCCCGTGTTTCTCGGCTCGTCCTTCGCCTTCATCGGCTCGATGGTCGCCGCCTTCGCAGGGGCTGCTGCGAACGTTTACCTCGGCTATCTCGGCCTGATCCTCGGTGCTGTTTTTGCCGCTCTGGTCTACGTTGTCATCGCCGCCGTGGTCAAGCTTGTCGGCGTCAAATGGATCAATAAGCTGATGCCCGCCGCCGTCATCGGCCCGACCGTTGCCTTGATCGGTCTGTCTCTTTCGGGCGCGGCCATCAAGGACGTGTTCTCCTACGGCCCGACCGACTCGAACGGCGCTTATCTGATGAGCACTTCCGGCTTTCTTTCCTTCCTTTGTGCGATGGTCACCTTCGTCGTTGTCATTTGTTGCTCCACCTACGGAAAGAAAATGACAAAGCTCATCCCCTTTATCATCGGTATCCTTTCCGGCTATGCCGTGGCGCTGGTGTTTACGGTGATCGGAACCCTCACCGGAAACGCTTCTCTGATCGTGATTGATTTCGGTGTCTTCAAGAACCTTCTGGTCGACGGCAAGGTTGCCCTGCAGACCTTCGTTTCCCTTCCCGAATTTACCCTCGTGAACGCCTTCAAGGGACTTGGCGATTTCAATGCCTCGTATCTTGCTACCGTTGCCGTGGCCTACGTTCCCGTTGCCTTCGTCGTATTTGCCGAGCATATTGCCGACCACAAAAACCTTTCCAGCATCATCGACCGGGATCTTCTCGAGGAGCCCGGTCTTCACCGCACGCTTCTCGGTGACGGCGTCGGCTCTGCTGTCGGTGCCGTGTTCGGCGGTTGCCCGAATACCACCTACGGCGAATCGGTCGGCTGTGTCGCCATCACCCGCAACGCTTCCGTTGCCACCATCACCGCAACGGCCGTTCTCGCACTTCTCATCTCCTTCGTGTCTCCCTTCGTCGCCTTTTTGGATTCCATTCCCGGCTGTGTGATGGGCGGCGTGTGCATCACCCTCTACGGCTTCATTGCCGTTTCGGGTCTCAAGATGATCCAAAAGGTTGACCTTGAAGACAATGCCAATCTCTTTACCGTCGCCTCGATTCTCATCCCCGGCATCGGCGGTATGGCAATGAGAATCGGCGAGGTCACCCTGACCACCATCGCCTGCGCGCTCATTTTGGGTATCGTGGTAAACGTGATCTTGCATCGCAAGAAAAAAATCAACGACTGATCGAGGAAGAACTATGAAGCAGTACGATAACGTTATTATTTTTGACCATCCTCTCATCCGCCATAAGATCGCGATCCTGCGTGACGAGCGTACCAGTATGAAGGAGTTTCGCGAATTGGTGGAGGAAATCACGACCCTGATGACCTATGAAAGTCTCAAGGACGGGATTATGACCACCGAGATCGAGGTGAGAACCCCCTTGGAAACCTGTACGCAAACGGTCGTGTCCGACAATTCCGTCGTCATCGTCCCCATCCTGCGCGCCGGTCTCGGTATGGTCAACGGTGTTCACGTGCTCTTCCCCTCGGCCAAGGTCGGCCATATCGGTATGTTCCGCAACGAAGAGACCCTAAAGCCCGAAACCTACTATTGCAAGCTTCCCGTGGGCATTGAGGATAAGCTTGTTCTTCTGGTCGATCCGATGCTTGCCACCGGCGGCAGTGCTTGCGATGCGATCCAGCTTTTAAAGGAAAAGGGCTGCAAGAAGATTAAGTTTATGGCGATCATCGGCGCACCGGAGGGTGTCTCCAGAGTCGCTGAGACCCATCCCGACGTCGACATCTACGTTTCCACGCTCGACCGTTGCTTGAATGAGAACGGCTATATTCTCCCCGGCCTCGGTGATGCGGGCGACAGACTCTTCGGAACCAAGTGATTGAACTCCCAAGCGACACGTGATGTGAGCGTGTCGCTTGGGAGTTGCTTTCATTTTTATTTTCAGAAAGGTGTGAACGGATGAAAGTTCTTTTTGTCAGCAACAGTACCTGTTATTATTTTACCGGAGAGCTGATGGGGCTTTTTGCCGCCGCAGGCCGCAAGGACGTGACCTTGGCTCTTTTGTATTCCTCGGGCTGTCCCGTCAAGCGCCATTGGGAGTGGTTTGAGGCAGGCGAAAAAAAGTATCAGTACCGCGTCTATGATCCGAGCGGCTTTCACGTTACGGAAAATTTCGGGCTCGCCGATGCACTGTCTGAAACGAAGTGGGACGTTGTCAGCTTTGACAACAACGCTCGCAGCTTTGCCTCGGGACGGATGGAAACGGCGCTGTCTCTGACCGAGCCGTATTTTGAAAAGCTCTTTTCGGCCATCCGCGAGCGCGTGGGTGATGCCCGCTATCTGTGGCACGAGGTGTGGGCCAACGAGATCGGCTATCATCTCGCCTTTGAAATGAAAACCAAGGAGCAGCGCACGCAGGTCTACCGTGCCAAGCACGATTTGATGCATCATATGATAAAGACCTACGGCGTCGGCGGCGTCCCTACGGGCGATGCGTGGGAGCTTGTCCGTGACCTGCCGCTGTTTTGCACCCCCTTGCCCTCTTTTCCCGAGGTCGAGCGCTTTTCTCTTTGCTCGCGGCTTCGCAAGGGCGCCTTTTACGACGACTTCACCCACGACGGAGACGTCGGCGGCGGTCGGTATCTCAACGCCTGCGTCTGGTTTGAGATTCTGACGGGGCAGAGCTGCCTCGGTAGCCTCTACCGCCCCCGTTATGAATGGGAGGGAAGGGACGTGTCCCTTTCCGAGGAGAAGATTATCATCCTTCAGCAGGCGGCGCACCGTGCCGTCGAGGAGCATTATAAGAAAGCGGGAAAATAATGAATCAAGAAACGAAAGCCTCGCGTCTCGATTATAAATGGGTCATTCTGATCGTTTGCTTTTTGATGGAGTTTCTCTGTCTCGGCTTTTGCAGCAGCAACGTCGGACTCTACACCAAGGCGGTGACGGAGGCCCTCGGCATCAAGAGAAGCCTCTTCTCGCTCTCCTTCAGCATCCGCTACGTCGCGCAGATCGTGGCCGCGCTGTATTTTGGCACGCTTGTCGGTCGCTTCGGCATTCGGAAAATGACCTGCGCGGGCCTTATCAGCCTAACCGGCTCCGTTTTCCTGCGTGCGTTTGCGGCTGAGGTCTATCAGATTTATATCGCCAGCCTTCTTTGGGGTGCGGGCATCGTGTTCGTCGGCAGTACGATGGCAGGCACGATCGTGCGCCGCTGGTTTCGGCAGGACGTCGGGCGCTACACCGGAATCGTGATGTCGGCCAACGGCATCGGCGGCGCGATCGCCGCACAGATCATCTCTCCGATCATTAACAACGGCGAGACCTTCGGCTATCGTAAGGCGTATCTGCTCTCCGCGCTGATCGCCACCGTCATCGGTATCGTCATCGCCATTTTCCTGCGGGAAAGCCCCTCGGATACCGTCCCGTCTGCTCCCGAAAACCAAAAGAAAAAGCCGAAAAAAGAGTTTTGGCAGGGCTTTTCCTTTGACGTCGTACGCAAAAAAAAGTATTTTTACGCCGTCGCCGCACTGATCTTTCTGACCGGTATCAGCCTGCAAAGCGTCGGCAGTATCACGGTGGTCTATCTGTCGGACGTCGGACTTCCCGATGCTTACGTTGCCGTCTGCGCTACGGTTTCGTCTCTTTGTCTGACCTTCAGCAAGCTTTTTGTCGGTATGGCTTACGATAAAAAGGGCCTTCGCTTCACCCTGACGGCCTGCCAGCTCTCGGCCGTTTTGGCGTTCGTCTTAAAGGCGATCCTCACAAATTCCGTTTGGGGTATGGTCTTTGCGATGATCGCTACGGTCCTCAGCGTGTTTGCGCTTCCGCTGGAAACCGTTATGATCCCTCTTCTCACGGGAGATCTGTTCGGCGTGAAATCCTACGAAAAGGTCATCGGCGTCTTTACGGCGATGAATTCCCTCGGCCTTTGCCTCGGCTCTCCCTTGGCTGATCTGTACTACGACCGCTTCGGAACCTACAAGCCCTGCTTCTGGTTCTTCACCGTCGTTTTCCTTCTGGTGATGGTCGGATTCTTCTTCACCGTCCGCGCGGCCATGCGGGACAAAAAGGCGTTCTTGGAGCAAAACGAAGGGAAAAGCGCCATTTAATTTCATCCTTTTCAGAAAAGACCCGAGGGAGGGTCTTTTCTTCTTGCTTTTTGATCCCCGTTATGTTATATTAAAAATACGGAACTTGTTCCGAACAAAAGGAAAAAAACAAGGAGACTTCACAATGAAACAGACCGAAACGACCTCTCCCCGCGCACATCGCAAATTTGGCATACGCGACAGCATCGCTTATGCGGCAGGTGATTTGGGATGTAATATGAGCTTTGCCCTCAAGGGCACGATGTCCATCTTCTGGACACAGTTTATGGGTATGGACCTTTGGTATGCTCTCCTTCTTATCGTGGTTCAGGTTTGGGACGCTATCAACGACCCGCTTATCGGCTCTATTATTGACGCCGACCGTCATCAGTACAAACGCAACAAATTCCTTACATACATTTGGGCAGGTTCTATCGGCCTGATTGTTGGTGGTGCTTGTTGCTTCTTACCCTTCCCCAACGCACCGACCTGGGCAAAGTTTATAATCTTTATTGCAGGTTATGTTGTTTGGGATGCTTTCTACACCGTTGCTAATGTTCCGTATGGTTCTCTTCTCTCGCTCATTTCCAACGATGTTAAAGACCGCGCATCGCTTTCTGCTTGGCGTTCTGTTGGTTCCATCTTCGGCAATATGCTTCCGATGGTTATTCTTCCCTTTATTATCTACGATAAAGATGACAACCTTATTGGTGAGCGCGTTTTCATTGCCGCACTTATAATGGGCGTTCTTGGATTTATTTGTTTCCAACTTATGATTAAAAACACCGAAATCCGTGTTGACACAGATGCACAGATTGGCGAAGAAGCACCTAAGTTCAACATTCTTAAGGCTTTCGGCAACTTCATTAAAAACCGTCCCGCTGTCGGCGCTACAATTGCCGCTATGGGTATGTTTATCGGTATGCAGGGTGCTGCAACCGCTGTTACGGTTATTTTCCAATCGTATTACAACAATGTAAAAATTTCGGGTATTGTTCAACTCTTTGCTATGATTCCGATTGTTGTATTTACTCCCCTTGCCCGTAAGGCTGTTGCCCGTTTCGGTAAAAAGGAACTCGCAACATTTGGTTCTATAGTATCAATAGTTGCAGGTTTGGGACTTTTCGTTGTTATGCCTAACAACACAAACCTTGACCTTGTTATCTACATCGTTTGTCAACTTATCTTCTCGTTAGGTCTTGGCATCTACTCCACTGTTTCCTGGGCTATGATGGGTGACGCTATTGACTACAACGAATGGAAAACAGGCAAACGCGAAGAAGGCACTGTTTATTCTCTGCACTCCTTCTTCCGTAAGTTAGCACAGGGCGTTGGCCCCTCACTCGTACTCATCATAATGGTTGCTTTCGGTTATGTTGGTGCTGACGAGGGTAACCAGGCCTGGAATGTTGCTATCAATATGAGATACATCGTTGCAGCAACATATATGTTCTCCGCTATACTTCAATTTGTTGGTCTCGGACTTGTTTATAACCTTGACAAGAAGACTCTTGCCGATATGAACAAAGAACTCGGCCGCGAAGAAGAGGCTCCGGCAATCGCAGAAAATTAGTTTAATTTTTAAGATGTCCGTTTGCCTATGCACTCGGACATCAATTTTTATAAAGGATGAAAAGAATGAGAACTGTTATTAATTTTAATAGTAAATGGGCGTTTACAAAACAGGCAACTGAAATTCCCGCCGCCATGCCGAAAGATTGGAATTTTGTTAATCTTCCCCACTCTTTCAATGCTATTGACGGACAGGATGGCGACAACGATTATTTCCGCGGTACTGCCTACTATGCCAAGAGTTTCTTAAAGTCTGATTTGCCCGAATGTGACCGCTATTTTGTTGAAATAAATGGTGCTAACTCCTCTGCTACACTTTATCTTAACGACAAAGAATTAGCGTCACACGATGGCGGTTATTCAACCTGGCGCGTTGATATTACTGACGCTCTTTCGGTCACTAACCTGCTCGTAATCACGGTTGATAACTCTGCTAACGACCGCGTTTATCCGCAGATGGCAGACTTTACCTTCTACGGCGGTCTTTACAGAGATGTTAATATCATCGGTGTCAACAACTCGCACTTCTGTCTTGAATATTACGGTGGTCCC
>JAZRZQ010000138.1:0-3046 GCA_045601445.1 Eubacteriales bacterium
CATCAGCTCGGTTACGTCAACGTTGGCGTCAATGACCCAATCGGAGAACTGAGACAGATACATGGGCTCGTCGTGGATCGCCTCGGAACGGATGCCGGCGATGACTTCCTTGCCGATGTACTTCTGAAGCTCTTCGTTCTCTGCCTTTTCCTCGGGGAGCTTAAATTCGTTGCTCTCGCCGAAGGTGAAGTAGATGCTCTCGTCGCCGCGCTTCTTGATGAGCTTACCGTTGATGAAGTTCATCTGAGGCGTGCCGATAAAGCCTGCTACAAAGAGGTTGACGGGAAGGTCATAGAGGTTTTGAGGCGTATCAACCTGCTGGATGATACCGTCCTTCATAACGACGATTCTCGAAGCCATGGTCATAGCCTCGGTCTGGTCGTGGGTAACGTAGATAAAGGTGGTCTGCAGCTTCTGATGGAGCTTGGTCAGCTCGGTTCTCATCGAAGCACGCAGCTTTGCGTCGAGGTTGGAGAGAGGCTCGTCGAGAAGGAATACCTTCGGCTCACGAACGATGGCACGACCCAGAGCAACACGCTGTCTCTGACCGCCGGAGAGTGCCTTCGGCTTACGGTCGAGCAGGTGAGCGATGTCGAGGATGCGAGCGGCTTCTTCCACTCTTCTCTTGATCTCTTCCTTGGGAACCTTGCGCAGCTTCAGACCGAACGCCATGTTCTCGAATACGGACATGTGGGGGTACAGAGCGTAGTTCTGGAACACCATTGCGATGTCTCTGTCCTTGGGAGCAACGTCATTGACGAGCTTGTCTCCGATGAACAGTTCGCCTTCGGTGATTTCTTCGAGACCTGCAACCATACGCAGGGTGGTGGACTTACCGCAACCGCAAGGTCCGACCAGAATGATAAATTCCTTGTCTTTGATTTCCAAGCAGAAGTCGGTTACTGCCGTAACACCGCCGGGATATTTCTTGAAAATGTGCTTTAACGATACACTTGCCATAGTTTCCTCCTAAATAATTTCGCGCAAGATTCCTTCGCGTTTTACAACACGCTAATTATAACGAATTTGTACGAAATTGAAAAGATGCCAATTCCCCAAAAAACAAAAAACGAATTTATATAGTTTGCATAAAAATCAAAATCAAAATTAACACAAATTCAAAATACATTGGAATTTAGGCGTTTTTTTATTTTTAATTGTATACTTTCATATAAAATAATTTGTTGAAATTTGAATCGAAAATTTAATATTCAAGAGCTGTTTTCTCTTTTTTTGTCTTTTTTTCGTTTTTTCCTTGCCTTGCGGGGGGCAAAACTGTTATAATAAGAGAAAAAACGAAAGAGACTACCATGGCCTTTAACAAACGCATTTTTTCCATTCTCCTCGAGCAAGCCAAGGGCGATCGTTCCTGGAGAAGATTTGCAATGGACTGTGACATCAGCTATATTCAGATGAGAAAGCTGGCGCTCGGACAGCAGGAAAATTCCCCGCGCAGAAAGCTGATCGAGAAGGTCGCGCAGAACGCGGCCGGCGGCATCAGCGCAGAGGACCTTCTGTTTTGCTCGGGAGTGTCCGAGGAAGAAAAAAATCCCGCGGGCAGCCTTCAGAACCGCTCGGGCGAGCTGTTTGCCGAAAAATTTCAGACCCTTTCTATGGGACAGAGAAAGATGGTTCTGGACTTTATCGACTTTTTGCAGAGCCGATGAAGGACGTCTTTTTTTCCTATTTAAAGGAAAGCGGTGACAAGATCCTTTCCTTTTACCGCGATCATCCCCCGTTTGCCCTGTCCCCTGCGGAGCTGCACGAGGGGTGCTTCGTTTACTTTGAGCGAGGCGGAAAAAGACTGCGTCCCGCCATCTGCCGTATGGCGGCGGGTGCGCTCGGCGGCAAGGAAAAGGAAGAAGAGGCCATTCCCTGCGCGCTGGGGCTGGAATTGTATCACAACTGGACGCTCGTTCACGACGATATGATCGATCACGACGATCTGCGCCGCGGAAAAAAGGCGGTACACCGACTCATCTCCGATCGCTTCGAGCCCGAGGCGGGCAAGGCCACGGCCGACGAATACGGCTTTGACGTGGCACTTCTTGCGGGCGATGCGCTTCACAGCGCGGCAATCTCGTACATCACTCATCTCTCCTCCCCTGCCGAGGTGACGCTGAAGATCCTTTCTCTGCTCGAGGGCTCCTACGGGCCGCATCTGATCAGCGGTGAAATGATCGACACGAAAAACGCGCTTCTCTACGGAGCAGAGGCCTTCACGACCCTCTCCGAGCAGGATGTGATCGAAATGATGCTCGGCAAAACGGGCGCTCTCTTTGGGATCAGCGCGCTCTCCGGCGCTCTGATCGGCACGGGAAGGGCAAACGAGGAGCAAAGGGAATGCGCCTGCCTTGCGCGCTTTGCCGAAGCCTGCGGCGTCGCCTTCCAGCTTCAGGACGACATTCTCGGCGTCATTTCAAACGAAGAGACGCTGGGCAAGCCCATCGGCAGCGACATCCGCGAGGGCAAGCCGACGGTTCTTCTGCTGAAGGCCTACGACGAGGCAAGCCCGAGCGAAAAAGAGGAGCTTTACGAGACCGTCGGCAAGACGAGCGACAGAGAAAAGCTCCTGCGCGCCGGCAGGATCATCACCGAACGCGGCTTGGAATACACCCGCTCTTTAGCAAGACAATATCTCGAAAAAGCAGGCAATGAGCTTTCCGTTCTGCCCGCTTCTCCCTACAAGGATCTGCTCGAGGCCTGGCGAGGCTTTATGCTCGAGCGAGAAATGTAACCCACCGAAAGGAGCAAAGCTATGCTCAAACGATTTTCCGCTTTCTTTTTCGCCCTTCTTTTTTGCCTGATCGCTCCGATCACCTCTCTTGCCGCCGAGCCTCAAAAAGACCCGATCTACGATCTGGTTCTGGACTCGCAGGGTGTTTTCGTGTTCAACACGGAAACCGACACCCCTATGTACGAAAAGGCCGCCGATGCGCGTATGAGCCCTGCCTCCACGACGAAGATCATGACCGCGCTGGTGGTGCTGGAGATGTGTGCCGATCCGAAAAGCGAGATCATCACCTGCCCCGATACCTCGATGTTC